>DATGWV010000230.1:0-5044 GCA_035299305.1 Phycisphaerales bacterium
CCCGCCCCGGCTCCCGTGCCTGGAGGCGAGCCCAACGAACGACTCGCATCAAGGTTGTCCGCTGCCCTCGGACCTGATGGTTCCGTCATCGCCGCTTACTCGACCTCCACCGGCAGCATCGTGGTCCTCATGGGGCAGGTCGACAATCTCCAACTCGTCTTCCGGTCCCGCCAGACTATCACTTCGCCGCGGCAAACCGCTCAGCCCGGTTTGTCGATCGATACCGTCGTCGTCTGGTTCGACGCCGATGGCTCCGGCTATGTGCGTGCCAATTCACTCACCCCCCTCCCGGCCGGCCAACTTTCACCGCACTGCATCATCCGCGTGAAACCCGGTGACACCCCGCGCATCGCCTACATCGCCAGTGAACCCGTCCGCCGTCGGTCCGGCGAACTCGTTCCCACCTTTCTGACCAGTTCGATTAATCGCACCTTCCGAACGCCCGCCAGTGGCAAACTCGTCTGGGTGGTTCCCCTTTCGAACCTGAATCCGGCCGTCTGCACACTCACGGTCGACGGCGACCCCGCCGTGATGCTCGAAGGCAGCACCGCCGTCGGCGATCCGCCAATTGTTCTCGGTTCGTCGCTTCTCCCACCCATTGCACCGAGCGAGACCCCGCCTCCGCTCGTCTCCAATCAGCGAGGCGATATCGCTGCCATTGTCCTCTTGCAGTCCTCCAGCGGCACTGCCGTTGTCGCCAGTCCCGCCTATCGCTTCACCTGCGGCGACCCCGACTTCAACAATGACGGTGTCTACCCCACCGACCAAGACATGATCGACTTCTTCAACGTCTACGCCGGCGCCCCCTGCCCCACCCTCCGCTGCGACAACCTCGACTTCAACCGCAACGGCTCCTCTCCCGAAGACCAGGACGTCATCGACTTCCTCACCGTCCTCGCCGGCGGCTCCTGCGGCAGTTGAAATCTCCGTCACGACTCGAACCCATCGTCAGCTGCGCCGTACCACACTCCGTGGATTTGGAGGGCGTTATGTTCCGCAGCGTCGTCATCGCGTTCGTTTCTCTCTTGTCTCTCAATGTCGCGCAAGCGCAGCAATTGCGACTGATTGCTTCCAGCGAGCAAAGCCCGCCCGACGCACCACCCGGCTCGCTCTTTCAGCACTTCACGGCTGTTCACATCTCGCCCAGCGGCAGCGTCGTATTCGGCGCAACCGGCTCTGATCCAGCCGAGACATACACCAACGGCATCTACGCCGAGCGCAACGGCACACTTGTCCGCATCACCGACAATCTCAGCGTTGGCACGGCACAGACCTTTGTACCACCGTTCCCCATGAATGCCGCAGGTGATGTGACCTATTTCGCAGTGATCCCTGGCAGCGGCAGCGCATGGCGACTGAATACAGCCGCAGGGTTGACAATCGACCGCGTACGCCGAGGCGATCCATTCCCAGGACTTGAAAATCGGTCGATCACCCAAGTGCAGGGCAACTCGATCAATTGGTCCGGGCCTCGAAAGCTACCAGAGAGTCGCGCAGGATTCGTCTTCGCAACCCCGTCACCGTCACCACAGCCAAACAATCCGCCGATTTCCGGCATCATTACCGTTGACCCACTCGACAACCGCCTGCCAGTCGCGCTGGTGGGTTCCGCATCGTCCGCCCCACTGCCGCTTTTCAACTCACTCGGTTGGCCGCGCGACTTGAATGAATCGGGCCACGCCGTCTTCCTGGGCGACCCCGCTGGCGACGCGCCGCTCGGCGCTTACTACTGGAACGGCGAAGAACTTGTCCGCCTGCTGCAACTCGGCGACAACATTCCAGGCGTCTCGCCGCCAGTCCCCGTGAACTCAATCATGAACGTTCGCATCAACGACGCAGGTGAAGTGCTTCTCGTTGTGCGAGGCACCTCAGGCGGGATGCGATTCTTACTGGGCCCGCCCAACGACCTCCGACCCGTACTCAGCACTGATGATCTCGTGACTGGCGGCTCACAACAACTTCGCGTCGCTCCGCTGTTCTTTGAAGTTCCGTTCTATGCGTTGGGAAACGACGGCAGCATCCACGTCTTCACCCGTGCGTTCGGACTACCGCCAAACCTCGGGATTTACAATTGCGTTGTCAAAGCGTCTCGCAACAGCCCACCCACAATCCGATGGCACGCGGGTGAACCCGTCCGCATGCCCGACGGCACACTCCAGATGACGCTCGCACTTCCCGATTCGAGCGCAACCATTGCAACTCTCGGAACAAATCGCCTCGCTTGGCGTGTCGGCCTTGCCGGTCAATCAAACACCCAAGCCATCTGCATGCTCAACGACGATGGCGATCCCGTCGCCGTCATCACTGGTGGCAGCGAAATCAATCTCCCCAGCGGCCCGCGCCTGCTCAGCCCCACCCTGATGAACAACTTCACGCAGTTCGGCGACTTCAGCAAACACGTGAACGACGCCGGCGATCTCGTCATCGCAACCGCCCTCGTCGGCAGCCCCGCCGCCTCCGTCATCGTCGCCGCCAACGCACCCGAGTTCCCCTGCGGCGACCCCGACTTCAACAACGACGGCGTCTACCCCACCGACCAAGACATGATCGACTTCTTCAACGTCTACACCGGCACCCCCTGCCCCACGCTCCGCTGCGACACCCTCGACTTCAACCGCAACGGCTCCTCTCCCGAAGACCAGGACGTCATCGACTTCCTCGCCGTCCTCGCCGGCGGCTCCTGCGGCGACTAATTGTCATAGTCGCACACCCCAATTCTCGCCATACCTCGCAACCGCGCGTGAAACGCACACGGATCGTGGGACGACGTCATCCACCCCTCTTCCGCCGGAGGCTCCATGTCGCGCGTCCTTTCCGTTGTCGCCTGCCTCACACTCCCCGCACTTGCTCACGCCCAGTCACCCCGCGTCATCGCCATCTCGGGCCAGCCCGCTCTCGGCCAACCTGCGACCAACACCTACTCACAGCTCTACGCCATTACGCTTTCGCCGACCGGCGACGTCGCCTTCGCAAGCACAGGCAATTCACCCAACCAGAGCCTTCAACAGGGCCTCTACGCCCAGCGTGCTGGCGTGCTCACCCGCATTGCCGACAACACGACGCTTGGGACCTTGCAAAGCCTGCTTCTTCCATTGGCAATGAAAACCTCAGGCGATGTTTTCTTCTCAGGGAGCGAACTAGTCCCACCCGCACCTGCAGCCTTTTTCGCGCGCCTTGCCGCCGCAGATGGCTCAAGCGTTGACCTCATGCGCCGTGGTTGGGTAGTTCCAGGCGTCCCTGAGCAAGTCTTCACGTCAACCGTCGAAAGTGCCGCGGTCGCGTCGCGGCGCCGTGTCATCACGGATGACCGCAACCTGCTGCTTTACCTCGCCTCGGTACCGGCAGATACACCAAACTCCCCACAGTCCGCGGGTCTCTTTCGGTACACGCCAGAAACCGGCCTCACGCTCGAAGCTTTCTCACAAACGCTACAAGATCCTGATATCCCCACTTTCACAATTCTCGATTGGCCCGAAGACATCAACAACAGCGGCCAAGCGATCGTCAAGCTAACGCCGCCAGGAGCTAGCGCCGCGTACTACCTCCTCAGCGGCAGCACTCCGACCCGCCTGCTGGGCGTTTTGGACCTCATCCCCGGCGGCCCGGCCAATCTGCGAGTCGTAGAACTTCGTTCCGCGCTCATCAACGACGCGGGTCGTGTCTTCGTGAATGTTGTCGACGAATCTGGCTTCACTCACTTCATCGCTGGTCAACCCGGCAACCTGCAACTCATTCACTCAACTGGACAGATCATCTCGTCTCCCCGTGAATCAGCTCTGCCCTTCTTCTCTTCCGGAGGCGCTCCCGCTGCCGCCGCCCTCGCTGAAGACGGCACGGCAATCATTTTCTGCACCAACACGACATATACCCCTCCCGCTGGAGGTGGCACCGACTGCTCCATTCTTGCTATCGCGCCGGATGGAACAAAACGTCTTCTCTGGAACCAGCGCGAACCCGTGCGGATGCTCGATGGGGTTGCGGTGCGGGTCCACATTGAGCCGCGAAATGCGATTGCATTCTCGTCACCTCGCTCGGGTCGCATTGCATGGATCTGTACACCGCTTCGACCACCATTTCGCTCCGCTGTCTGCACGCTCGACGATGCCGGCGACCCCGTCACTGTCCTGGAAGGGTTGACCCCCATCTCCACACCGATTGGATCGTTCACCCTTGCAAACTCGCTCGTGTCGAATCTCACTACATTTTGGGAATACTCCCGCGATATCAATGATCGAGGCGACATCGCCCTCATCGCGTCCGCAGTGAACGCGCAGGGTGCAGCTCGCTCCGTCGCCGTTGTCGCCAGTCTCGCCCCATCCCCCTGCGGCGACATCGACTTCAACAACAATGCCGTCTTCCCCGAAGACCAAGACGTCATCGACTTCTTCAACGTCCTCGCCGGCGCCCCCTGCCCCACCCTCCGCTGCGACACCCTCGACTTCAACCGCAACGGCTCTTTCCCCGAAGATCAGGACGTCATCGACTTCCTCACCGTCCTCGCTGGCGGCTCCTGCTCATGATTTCCGCCCCGCAACTCGCACCCGCCCGCTCACGTACCATCCCGCGTCATGGCCCAACGCCCGCGCACCGTCCCGCTCTTTGATCTCGTCCCCGGCAAGAAATCGGGCGATGCCGCCGCGCGCACCGTGGTCTCGCCGCCCATCCCCAAACTGCCCGCGCAGCCCGCCGACGTTGAGCTCAAGCCCATTCCGCGCGACGAGAAACCGCGCGACTACAGCCCGCGCGAGTTCACTGACACCACGCGCCCCTTGGGCAGCCTCGCCAGCACGGCCAGCGACAAACCCGCCGCCGTCCCCATGCCCCTCGTGTACGTCGGCATCTTCGTCGCCCTCTTGCTCATGCTGGGCACCTACCTCCTCGGCACCCGCGTCGGCGCCGGCAAGAAAGAACAAGAACTCGCGGGCGTCCTTCGCAAAGACCCCCCGGCCGTGCGCGAAGCCTCCGGCGCGGGCAACTCCCCCTTGGGCAACCTGCAACCCTCCGACACCAAACCCGCCAATTCGCAGACGCCCCAGCAAACCAC
>DATGWV010000231.1:0-28445 GCA_035299305.1 Phycisphaerales bacterium
CCCCCCTCCCCACCTCCGCGACCCACTCTCGTGTCCACGCGACCGCCTTGCTCCGCGACGCCAGCGACCTTCCGCTACTATTCCACTCTCGCACGGAGGCGAGCCGATAGCACGCGTGGAGTTTTTCATGGACGCCCACCACTCAAACGCCCCCCACTTGTCCACGCCTGTTGACCTCGCGGCTGCTGCGCCGTCGACTCGGCTTATCAGCTTGCCTGCGTTGTCGGCGGTCAATCGCCGTGCGCTGCTGAAAGGGGCCGCGCTGCTGGGCGGCATGGCGTTTTTGCAGGGGTGCGGGGGTTCGCAGCTTGCCAACAACTTCCCGCAGCCGGTGTGGCCCGACCAAGAGCCCATGCCGACCTCGCCCAAGATGAATTACACCGTGCCCAATCAGCGGCCGGTCATTGCGCAGCAGCCGCGGCAGCAGCCCGCGCCGCAGCCCATGTCGTCGGGCGTGCAGGTGATTGGCCGCGCGGCGTGGACGCGCGAGAGCCCCAAGTGGAATCACAGCAAGCCGATGAACGGCGTCAATCGCATCACGGTGCACCACGATGCGCTGGAGATTGACGGGCGCGGGCAGAACTGGGCGATTGCGCGGCTGAACAAGATTCGCCGCTCGCACCTGCAACGCGGCAGCACGTGGGTGGACATCGGGTATCACTACATCATCGACCCCGATGGTCGCGTGTGGGAAGGGCGGCCCATCAATATTGAAGGGGCGCACGTGGCATCGACCAACGACCACAACGTGGGCGTGATGTGCATGGGCAACTTCGAGCGCGATCGGCCCACGCAGGCGCAGCTGTATTCGCTGGATGCGATGGTCGCGGAACTGATGCGGCGCTATCGCGTGCCGATGGGACGCGTGGTGACACATCAGGAACTCAAGCCCACCGAGTGCCCGGGCAACAACCTGCAAAGCTACATGCGGCAGACACGCAGCAACCGCGGCCGGCTGGCAAGCATGGCGTAAGCCGCGCGAGACGCGCGGCGGTGCGTGTAGGGCATCATCGCTGATGATTTGTTTCTATCGCTTCGCGTGCCGTAAGCGATGCCGCTGACGCGTTGTCTATTCGCTGCGCGGATCGACGCGCCTCGCACGTCACCCACATCGCCTCCACTCCCCACACACGCCTCCCCTCCGTGCCTCCTCCGCTCCCCTCCCACCTCTCCGCGACCGCCTCTCACGCCTTTCTCTTCTCGCGCGGCAGGTCGCACGCCGTGCCGAACTCGCGGCAGATGGTGTGGTCGCAGCAGCAGGCCATGCGGGCCTTGCACGCGCGGCGGCCGTGCCAGATGAGCATGTGACTGACATCGCACCATGATTCCTGCGGGAATTGGGCCATGAGCCACTTCTCGATGGCCGCGACGTTGGGGTTGTCGGCGTTGCCCACGGCGGACTTGGGAATGAGATTGAGCCGCATCGCAAGCCGCGCGATGTGCGTGTCGACCACGAAACCGGCGTTGAGGCCGAAAGCGTTGCCGAGGACGACGTTCGCAGTCTTGCGAGCAACGCCGCGCAGCGTGAGCAGTTGTTCCATGGTCTGCGGGACCTCGCCGCCGAACGTGTCGCAGAGAGTCGTCATGGCCGCGTGCACGGCCTTGGCCTTGTTGCGAAAGAGCCCGATGGATTGGATGAATGGCTCGATCTGCGCGGGCGTCGCGTCGGCGAAGGCGCGCGGCGTGGGAAAGGCTTTGAAGAGCGCGGGCGTGACTTTGTTCACCGCGACATCGGTGGTCTGCGCGGAGAGGATCGTCGCGATGAGCAGTTCGTGGGGCGTGCTGTAGATCAGTTCGCAAGTGGCATCGCCGTAATGCTCGCGCAAGGCAGCGAGAAGCTTGACGGCACGTTCGCGCCGCTGCGGAGTGATGCGCGGCAGCTTGATCGTGATAGCGGGCTGGCGCGCCGCAGGCGGCACAGGATCGCGAAAGGCATCATCGCGGGGCATGCGAGAGAGTACGGGCGAGGGGCGACGCGGCGCGTGCCGACGAAGAAACCGGGGAGAACACGTGCAACTACAAACGTGCCGCTCACATCTTGCGTGCGTGGCCGCGGCGTGGTGCGTGTCAACTTGCAGCCTCACGCTGTCAGTTGTCATCGTTCACGCGCCGGGTGGCGTCGTTGGCGCACGGCGTCCGATGCCCAGCGCGGTCACGATGCCCAGCGCGACGACGCCGATGGTCATCGCGCTGAAGAAGCGGCTCGCGATGGGGTGGTAGCGGTCAAACGATGTCTGGGCGACACGTGCGGCTTCGAGGTTCTTGGCATCGAGGGCGGCCCAGAAGGCTTTCAAGTCTGCCTGCATCGCAGGGGAAAGCCACGCGAGATAGATCGCGAGCGTGCCCAGCGTGAAGACCGTCGCGATGATGCGCGCGATCCACAGGCCGCGGGCAAGTTGCGCAGCTCGCTTGCGCACAATCGCCGCGATGAAGAGTGCGAGGACGATGCTCGCGGAGAAGATCTGCACCCAGTCGCACACGAGGAAGATGCGATTCTGCACCCGACCTGCGATGTACTTCCAGTGTTCGTCAACGGGCAGCAGCAGATTGCTCACGGCGGCGCCCATCTCGCGGGTTTCGGGGAAGATGATGGCGGCGGACGCTCCCGTCATGATGAGCGACCCAGCCCAGATGCCCAGCACCCAGACACTCGCGGCGTCGATGCGGTCATTGCGTCCATACATGACATGAGTGTACCAGAAATCGCTCAGTCGTGGCCCGACGCCGTTACGATGCTGCCGCCTGAGCCGATCACATCGATCAAGTTGGGGAGACGTTGTCGCGATCGCGGTCCCCGCCATCGCGGTGGGACTTGTCGCGCTGCCAGCGGCGAGCGTGCTGCGGGCGATTGTGCATGCGTGGGGGAGCGACGACGTTCGGGCGCTGGACGCTTCGCACTTTGTCATCTCGCCTGCATTGCTCTTTAGCACGATCGCGTGGGCGGTTGGCGTTGCCGTTGCCTCCGTGTTGCTGGCGTGGCTTCCAGCGCATGCGCTCGCACGCAGCGGCGCACTCGCAAAGGGACGAGCCGGGCCGCTGGCGGCGCTGGTGGCAGTGCCCATGCTGCTGCCCAGCTACCTCATCTATCACGCGCTGGGCCTGTCGCGGGCTCCGCAGACGCTACTGGGAGACTGGCTCGAGCATTTGTCGCATGGCATCATGCCTGCCGCGCCGTTGATGGCGGGGCGCATCATCGCCTTCATCGGGCTTTCGCTGTGGATGTGGCCGATCGCGGCACTCGTCATGGGCTGGTCGCTGTCGCACGTGCCAGCGAGCGTGATGGAGTCGCTGCGTGTGGATGGGGCATCGCGCTGGCGGCGGCATGTGGAACTGGCGCGGGCTGCGCGATCGAGCATCATGTGGTCGCTGGGGCTTGTCGCGCTGCTCATGTTGGGCAGCAGCGTGCCGCTGCACTTGGCGCAAGTGCCCACGATCTCGCTGCAGGCGTGGCTGTCCATCAATATCGATCCCACACACGTGAAAGTCTGGCTGTTCACGTGGCCCGTGCTGCTGGTTGCGGTCGTTGTCAGCGTCGTGTTCGCACGTTCGCTCGCGCGTGGGGATGACTTTGCCAGCGGCGAACCCCCGCGTGTGCGCCGCGGCACTCCCGACTGGACGCTGGTTGCGCTAGGCTGCCTCACATGCGGCGCGACGCTGTTGCCGCTCACGTTGTACATGCTCACGCTGCGCAGTTCGCACTCGCTGGTCACGTTTCTGCGTGTGAGTGGCGACGCGATTGTGCGCAGTTCGCTCATCGCGCTCATCGTCGCAAGTGCGCTGACGGTGTCTGCGATCGCCACGTGGTACCTGCTCGCGACGAAGCGCACGCGCAGCGTTTGCGTGCTTGCGTTTGTCGCGATGCTCGGCCTGCTCACGCCTGGCTCGCTGGTCGGACAAGCGTGGTCGCTGGCTGTGAATCTGCCGGTGATGCCGTATGCGATCGCCGACAGCATGTTGCCGACGATTGCCGCGCACGTCACGCGATTTCTTGGTTTGGCTGTGCTTGCGGGCGTTTTCTTTGCCCGCAGCGAGAACGCGAGCGTTCGCGCCCAGCGCGAGCTTGACGCAGGTGCAAGCATGCGCGCATGGGCACTGACCAGTTTGCCCGGCAAGCTCGCGGCACTCATCGGTCTCACGCTCGCCTTCACATGCCTGAGCCTGCATGAGATCGACAGCAGCATTGTGCTGCAGCAACCGGGCACGCAGAGTCTGGCGCAGACGCTCCTCGCGCAGTTGCACTTCGCTCGGCAGGAAGAAATGGCCGCCGGCGCGATCATCGTGGCGGGCGGTGGGCTGCTCGTCGCTGTCCTTGCGGCGCTGCTCGTCACGCGTCGCTCGCCGCACGACTGACACGCACCGAACCGCGCGATTCCCCACCCCGCGATACGATTTCGCGATTCGTGCGTACACGACGCACTCACTATTTGGAAAGGTTCCGCATGTTCTCGCGTTTCGCGCTTCCCACCGTCATCGCACTCGTCGCTACTTTCGCCGCGCCAACCTTGGCGCAGCAACTCGCGCATGAGAAGTACCAGTTGCCCAACGGCATGACCGTGATTCTGCACCAGGATCGCAGCACGCCGCAAGCGACGATCAACATCTGGTATCGCGTGGGCGCACGCAACGAGCCGGTCGGTCGCAGCGGCTTCGCGCACCTTTTTGAACACCTCATGTTCATGGGCACGCATCGCGTGCCCGGCAGTGACTTTGACGTCATCATGGAAACCGGCGGCGGCGCGAACAACGCGAGCACGAGCCTTGATCGCACCAACTACTTCTCCAGCGGCCCATCGTCACTGCTGCCCACGCTGCTGTGGCTCGATGCTGACCGCCTCGAGGACATGGGCCTGTACATGACGAAGGAGAAGCTCGACAAGCAGATCGCCGTCGTGCGAAACGAGCGTCGTCAGGTGATTGAGAACGCGCCGTATCAGAAAGCAAGCGACGACTCGACGCGGCTGCTGTATCCGGCGAATCACCCGTATTACAACGGCGTGATGGGACCGCACGCGACCATCGAGAGCGCGACGGTGCAGGATGTGAAGGACTTCTTCGCGAGCTTTTATGTGCCCAACAACGCGTCGCTCGTCGTCGCTGGAGACTTTGACCCAGCGGTCATCAAGCCGATGATCGCCGATCTGTTCGGCACGCTGCCCGCGGGAAATGTCGCGACGCCGCGCGACGTGCCGCCTGTCACGCTCGACCGCGTCATTCGTCAGACGAGTCTGGACAAAGTCGCGCAGCCGGGCATCTTCATCTCGTACCACAGCCCCGCGTATTACGCCGAGGGCGACGCGGAGATGGACTTGATCGGCGCGATGCTCTCGACGGGCAACAACAGCCGGCTGTACAAGCGACTGGTGGTTGAGGAACAACTGGCAACCGATGTCGGGGCGTATCAAGAGTCCGCCGGGCTGTCGTCACTGTTTCGCGTCAGCGTGATTGCAAACCCCGATGCGCGACTTGAAACGATTGAGAAGATCATCGACGAAGAGATCGCGAAGCTGACGACGCAGGGCCCCGACGCGAGCGACCTCGCGAGCCGCAAGAGTGCGGTCGAACTCAGCAAGGTCGCGAGTCTGCAGAGCCTCGAAGCTCGCGCGGATCGACTGAACGAGTATGACTACTACCTGGGTACGCCCGATGGGCTGCAGAAGGATCTGGCTCGCTATCGCAACGTGACGGCAGAGTCGATCAAGACCTGGGCCGCGAAGATTCTCACGCCGAACGCACGCCTCGTGCAGTATGTGTTGCCTGAAGAAGTTGAGCGCAACGCCAATCCGCGTGACACGCGGCCCAAGGATTTCAGCAAGGCTGCATTCACGCCGCCCGCTGCGCAAACGTTCACGCTCGACAACGGACTGAGCGTGCAAGTGTTCAGCAAGCCGGGCTTGCCGCTTGTGCATCTTGAGCTGGTTGCAAAGCCGCAAACCACAACTGACAGCGCCGCAACGATGGGCCGAGCCGCGCTGATGGCCGACATGCTGAGCGAAGGCACGAAGACGATGACGGGCGAGCAATTTGCGAGCGCCCTGCAGGCAATTGGCGGCAGCTTTGGTGCGAGCGCATCGCCCGATGCGTTCTTGGCATCGATGACCGTGCTGCGGTCGGGGCTTGATCAAGGCATGAATCTGTTCACGCAAGCGATCACGACGCCTCGCATGGACGCGACGGACTTCACGCGCGTGAAGACGCTGCATCTGCAAGACCTGGAGCAGGCCAACGACGACCCGAACGCCATCGCGAGCAAAGTCGCGTCGCGCATGCTGTGGGACGCGGCCAATCCGTACAGCGTTCCTGCGGCGGGCACGGTCGCGAGCATCTCGCCGCTCACGCTGACGGACATCACCACGGCGCACGCTTCGCTGCTTTCGCCCAAGAACACCACGCTCATCATCTCGGGTGATGTCTCGCTTGCGGATGCGAAGTCGCTCATCACTTCGTCACTGGGAACGTGGTCGCCCGCGAGTGCGCCGGCTGCCGCGCAGGCGTCTGCTTTCGCAGCGAATCCTGCTCAAGGCCTTCGACTGTTCGTCGTTGATCGTCCCGGCGCGGTGCAGACGGTCTTCCATCTGCGCGCTCCCGGCGCGACATACGCCAGCAAGGACCGCGCGGCAACACAGATGCTCAACACGATTCTGGGCGGCAGCTTCACGAGCCGACTGAATCAGAATCTGCGCGAGCGCAACGGCTTCACGTACGGCGCGGGTTCTCGCGTCTCGGCTGGTCAGCACATCGGCAGTTTCCTCGCTCGCACCAGCGTGCAGAGCGCGGTGACGGGGCCGGCGCTCAAGGAGTTCTTCTTCGAGCTCAATCGCATCAAGTCTGGCGACATCTCACAGGACGAAGCCGCGAAGGCCCGCGAGACTGTTCTCAACGACATCATCTCCAGTTTCGGCACGCTTGAAGGCACCGCTGGCACTGCGGCTGAAGTGATCACGGTGGGCGGCGCATGGGCGGACATCGCGGGCGACATCGCCGCGTTGCAGTCGGTTGATGCTGCTTCGCTGAACACGCTCGCACCGAAGGTCGTGGACGTCAACAAGGCTGTGCTGGTTCTTGTGGGCGACAAGGCGACGATCATGGACGCGCTGGAGGACTCATCGCTCGCTGATCTCAAGCTGCCCACGCCGGTGATGGTGGACAATGACGGCAACACATTGAACTAACGCGTCTCGAGAGAATCTCAACAATGGCACGCAAACGGCACGGGTTTGTCCCGTGCCGTTTTCCTGCGCGAGTCGATCACTCGGGCGAGGCGCTTACCACATGCAGCCGCACATATCGCAGCGTCGCATGACTCCATCTTGCGTGAGGGCGTGCCGACAATGCGGGCAAATTCCTGTTCGCAGCATGTCGTCCACCGCTCGCCGCACCGCTTGCGCGCGATGAGCAAGCACGCCGCATCCCGTCGCCATCGTGAGCATGGAGATCGCCGCGCACAACATCGCGAGTTCCGACGACCGAAGGCCCGACGCGACAAACGTCAGTGTCGCCGCTGTCAGAAAGAGCGAGATGCAGATGATGCGGATGGTGCGTGTGGTTGCCGCGCGTGGCAGTGCGAGTTTCGCAAGCAACTCGTCATCGCTTATCTCGCGGAGAATCGCCACGGGCTGACCGACGCGATCGCGCAGCAGACCCTTGCTGCGGAAGTGCCACAGGGGTTGGAGCTTGTCGTCAGGTGTTTCGCGCCACGCTGCGCCGCACTCGGGACAGACCACGCATCCATCCTGCGCACGGGGCACGTGCTCGAGTCCGTAGCCGCATGCGAGGCACTCTTTGACGAGCGGAATCTGCGTCCAGTCCACGTGCTGCTTCTTGGGTGACTCGCCGCGCGAGAGTTGGATAATCAGCGTGAGCGCGAGGCCCGCATAGAGAATCGCGATGACAAGGCCGCCCGGTGCGGGGACAGTGTCGAGAATAACGAGAAACTGACTGAACGACGCGACGATCGCGATGAGCACGGCGATGCATCCGGCGATTGCGAGCACGACAGTCACGACGAAGCGTGAGGTGGCGCGACTGGCTTCAACCACAGGCGATTTGCCTTGCAGAGGCCTGCCCCGCGAGTCAGCGTTGATTCCGTCTGATGTACTCCACAGCCAGTCGAACATGACACGCCCCTTCACTTGCGTCGTGCGTCAGCCTCCACTTTTGCGTGCCTGCGTCCACAGAATCATGCCAGCGCCGCACACCGCCACCACGCCGAAGACCCACTGCACTGCGGTGAGCTGTTCTTGAAAGAGCAGCATAGAGCCGATGCTGACAGTAATGGGCTGGAGTTGCACCACGCCTGCGGACACTGCGAGCCCAAGTCGATTGATGCTGGCGTAATAGAGCGTGTGACCGATACCGATGCCGATCACGGCACTCAGCAACAACAGCGCGATCTGCTTGCCCGACATCGCGAAAACGGTCGCGCCGTGATCTTTGCCAAACATGAGCATGCATGCGATCAGCGCGGCGCCGGTGTATTGACTGACGACGGCGAAGGCGATCATCGCATTGATGCCTCGCAGGTGCTTGCGCACGCTGAGCGCATAGCCCGCGTAGAGAAAGCCGCTGCCCAGCGCGAGCCCGACGCCCACCGCGGAACCCTTTCCCAAGCCTCCGGGCTTGAGCAGCAGCACGGAGATAGTGCCGAGAAGTACGAGCGCGATGCCGGTGAGAAAACCCCAACTGCGAATCGTGTGGCGTTCAGCGGGAAAGAGCAGCACCGCGCCGATGGTCACGAACACGATCTGCACGCGCAGGCTGAAGGTCATGAGGCCGGGATCGATGAAGTACGGTGCAAGGCCGAAACAGATCTGCGCACCGATGTTGAAGATGCTCGCAGGCAACGCGGCACGCCAGAGATTGGCCGGCATCTTGTCCTTCGCCATGGCCCAGAAGATGACAGGCAGCCACATGAGGGCGGAGAATCCGTAGCGCCAGCCGTTCGCGGTCCAGCCGTCGATCAGACCTGTGAAGTGCTTCAAAAACAGCGGAATGCTCGTCCAGCCCAGCAGCGTGAGGACGATCATGGCAACGCCGTGCCACGCTGGCGACTGACTTGTGGGCGAGTTTGTTGGCGAAGTAGACAGACGCAAAGCATAGAGACGAAACACCCGCCCGCACTGTGCGTCCAAGGTGTGTGGATTGGACGTTCTCCCAAGTCGCTTGGTCGTCGCTGGGGCTGCTGGTCGCCGCGGCGGGACTTGCGCTGCTCATTCGCGGCGGCGTGCGCTGGCGCACGCAGGGCGAGAAGCCGTGCACATGCGGATACGACCTTGCTCACTCGCCGATCGATGGCGGCACCGTGCAATGCGCCGAGTGCGGCGTCAAGGTTCCAGTTGCACGGATCGTGGCGAAGCATCCCAGACGCTGGAAGCTCGTTCTCGCAGGCGTGACGCTGCTGCTGCTAGGCGAACCCGTGTGGCGCGTGCAGCACGTGACCGACGCGACAGGCGCGAAGAACTGGATGGCGGTAGTGCCGACATGGGTGTTGGCGGGGGTGTGGCCTGTGCCCAAGCCGGTTGCAGATGATCACGACGCATGGACCACGTCGCCGCCGCTCACCCGCCGCGTCGCATACCGCGGATACGCAGAACTTGATCGACGTCTGCGCTCACGATCACTCTCCGATCAAGAACAATCGATCTCTGGAAACGTCTACGCACGACGATCGTGCATGGTGTGGGACGGTGTGACAGTGATGAGTACGGGAATGACTGATGACGACCCGCCGACTCCGCAGCAGTTGCACGTGCTGACCGTTGATCGGGTGTTTCTGACTGCTCGTCGCGATGGGTCAAGGTGGAGCGAGGCAGTTCGTCAATTCGCCAATCATCGATATCCGGGGAATGAGCGGGATGAGTCTCTTGCGGGTCGGATAGCTGCACCTTGGGAGGATGAGGTCTTCGAGATAGTGTGGAATCTTCCTATCCGACAAGAACGAATCGGCATGCTCGAGCCACAGCTATCAGTCATCGCTCCTGTCGCAACTGAAGTATGGGGTGGTTCGATTCTCGTCTTTACGACGGATGACGGGTATGTGTCGCGCGTCGATGCGTGGCGGAAGTTGAATGAGTTCTACACGGTCGCCGGTCCCGAAGATGATGAGCGGCTACTCGCCGCTGCTGAAGATTCCGAATGCCGCGCTTACTGGGTTGGAGACCTCGACGAGCGAAAGACAGCAGACAGAATGTATCGACGCATCCCGATCTATGAACTGGTCGGCATGCTGCATCAGTGGCTTTTAGACCAAGACATTCGCGACGGCGAGATGTTTGCGAGCACGATTGACCCGACCGGAGAGATACTCGTACTCGATGGCGACGCTCGCATGCAAGAACACACGCGGCGATATCTGCGATACCTCCGCGAAACACAAAGTACTCCCAAGTAACTCTTACACCATCGCTGGCACGCGCACACCCGGCTTCACATCCACCGCCGGCATCCGCCGCGGCATGCCTTCCAGTCGCGTCGCGTCCATCGCTTCGGCCAGTTGCCGGCACAGCGTGTCGATCTGTTCAGCGGTGTGGCTGGCATTCACAACCACGCGGAAGTAGCGTTCCGCGGGGCCGCCCGGGTAGCTGATGAGCGGGGCGAACGTGCCTTGCTCCAGCAGCATGTCGTGCACGCGCTGCATGCGCTCTTCGGGACTGATCGCAAACGTGAAGATCGGCACGCCGTCGGGCGGCAGTTGCAGACCCAGCAAGAAGAGGCTCTGCCGCATCAGCGCGATGTTGCGGCGGAGGTTGTCCACCAGCGTCGTGTCTTCTCGCAGGATGCGCAGCGCCTCGCGCACGGCTTCGGCCATCGGGGGCGGCACGGGCGTCGCGCTGCGATAGACCCACGCATTGTCCTGCACGTGCTGAATGAACTTGCGCGTGCCCAGCACCGCGCCGCCGTAGCAACCCATGCCCTTGGCGAGCGTTGTCGTGATGACGATGCGCGGATCGCTCAAGCCAAAGTGGCTCACGGTGCCCCGGCCAGCCTGGCCCAGCACGCACAAGCCGTGACAATCGTCCACCAGCAGCACGCCGCGCTTGGCGGGCAGGCAGTCCAGCAGTTGCGGCAACGGCGCGATCGCGCCATCCGCAGCGAAGACGCTGTCAGTCATGATGACCACGCCTTGGTCGCCGTACTGCTTGCAGAGCCACGCCGCGCTGTCGATGTTGAGATGTTCAAACTCAAACACCTGCATGCCGGCGGCGATGGCCGCGTGACGGATGCTGCGATGCGCATGACTGTCGATGATCGCGATGCGATGGGTGAAGGCCAGAGCCTGCAGCGCCATGAAGTTGGCGGTGTACCCCTCTGCGGAGAGGATCGCGGCTTCCTGTCCCATGAAGTGAGCGAGCTCGGCTTCGAGGGCTTCGTGCACCAGCATGTTGCCGGTGGTCTCGCGGCTTGCAGTTGTCGAGATGCCCATGCGCTGCGCCGCCAACCCCAGCGCGCGGACGACGCGCGGATGCGCGCCCAGGCCCAGGTAATTGCAACCCGCGAACGCCGTCAGTGTGCGGCCGTCCATGGTCATGCTGGTGGGTGAGGCGTTCTCAATCGGCAGTCGCGGCATGATGATCCGTCCTGGCGTGCGCCCGCTTCGCGAAATCCTTACGAAGTGACTGGAGAGTATCGGACAGGTTCGAAGTGAAACGCCAATCTGCGTTCGTACGATTCGTCGGTGGAAAAACCGTGAGAAACCTGTCGGCCGACGAGATTGCGACTCAGCAAAGCACTCACCCGAACCGATGAACAGTAGACGTTCTTCGCCGGTCGCAGTCGCCTGTTTTGTGAAGACCGCGGTCGCACTTCGTGGAAACCGTTCGCATGTCTGATCGTGCCGCTCCAGACAACCCCGCTCTGACCAGCCCTCCCGCGACGGCCGCGCCGTGGAACGCGCCGCAGGCTCTGCGGAGCAACAACATCGACTTCCTCCGATTTTTCCTCGCGGCCCTGGTCATCTTTGCGCACTCCTACGCCCTGCCAGTGGGCAGCGACGCCACCGAGCCGCTCTACGTCTTTTCACACGGGCAGCGCACCTTCGGGCACATCGCCGTCGACTTCTTCTTCATCCTCAGCGGCTTCCTCATCACGCACAGTTGGCTGCGATCCAAGGGACTTCTCGATTTCCTCTGGCGCCGGGCCCTGCGCATCTACCCGGCGTTCATCGTCGCCACGCTCGTGGGCGTGTTTTTTTTCGCCCCCGTCTTCGGCGGCGGCGGCAAGGCCTTCATCTCCTCAATTGATCCCGGCAAGTTCATCCTGGGTCTGGTCACGCTCGATCCGGGCGGCTTCAAAGGCGGCTTTGACCAGAACCCGATGCCCGCCATCAACGGCTCGCTGTGGAGCATCCCGTTTGAAGCATGGTGCTACGTCGGCGTCGCGGCCTTGGGACTCGCGACCATCCTCGCCAAGCGACCGGCGCTCATGCTGCTGGCACTCGTGCTTGCCATCGCGGGATCGTTAATTTACGAATACCGCAACCTCGCCCTCGGTGGCGGCGTGCTAGGGCAGATCGTCGGCTCACCCAAGCTCTGGGCCCGGCTCATTCCGTTCTTCATCGCAGGACAGGTCTTTTATCTGTTCCGGCATCGCATTCCGTGGCACCCGGCCCTGCTGGCTGTCGCCATCGCCGCGATGATCGCCGGATGCAAGGTGCCGCATGCACTGTCGATCATCTCACCCATCGCCGGGCCGTACATCCTCTTCGCCATCGCCTTCCTGCCCAGCATCAAACTCCAGCACTTCGGCAAGTTCGGCGATTTCTCATACGGCTTGTACGTCTACGCCTTCCCCATCCAGCAGTCGCTCGTCGCCAAGTTCGGCACGGACTTTGCCGTGTGGAAGCTGTTTGTCTCGTCCTTCTTCCTCACCCTCGCCTTCGCCGTCGCCAGTTGGTACTTGGTCGAGTCGCCCTTCCTGAAGCTCAAGAAGCTCGGCAAGAAGTCACCGCCACCCGCGCCGACCCCGGCACCTCCCGCCTGACCCCCGCTTGAGCCCAAAACGACAACGACCCCCGCCGTCAGCGAGGGTCGTGCGTTCACTCAGAAACGCGGGTGTAAGGAGTCGAACCTTAAACCTCCTGATCCGTAGTCAGGTGCTCTATCCAATTGAGCTACACCCGCAACAACAACCGCTTGCTCTTCCCGCCGGCAAGCCGACGGTCCGAAACAAGTGGAGAGGACGATAGGGGAAGTCCTACGAAATTGCAAGTGGCTGGTTCGTGGCCCGGCGCATCCCCCGTTGTGATCGGGTTTTGTCTTGTGCAATCCTCCCCGACATGCGCCTTGATTCCCGCCCGCAGCATGCAATCATTCAGGCCCGGCGCAGCGAGGTAAAGCCGTCGGGTTTGGATTTGACACGAGGAACACAATGGCTCACTCCCGTACCGCAAAGAAGGCTGTCCGTCAGAACGAAACTCGTCGCGAATTGAACCGCTGGCGTCTGAAGACCATGCGCACCGCGATGAAGGAGTTCAACGAAGCCCTTCTGCACGGCACCGCCGACAAGGCCAAGGAAGAGTTCCTCAAGTGCCAGAAGGTCATCGACCGCACCGCCGCCAAGGGCATCATCCACAAGAACCAGGCCGCTCGCCGCAAGAGCCGCATGGTGGTGAAGCTCAAGCTCAAGCAGAGCGCCAAGCCCGCCGCCCCCAGCAAGAAGTAATCCAGGCGCGCCAAACGCGTCGATACACTCGTGGTCAATCACGCAACCCTGCGCCCGGCGTAGGGTTGTTTGTTTTTGGCGATGCGTGTCAGACCCGCGACTCCCCGTGAATGCCGAAAGTCACACGAGCCAACCCGCGCGGCGGACGGACACGGGCCAAAGAACCCGCAAAGGCTGACGCCGCGCAGGCCAAGCCCAAACCACCCGGACCGCTGGCAACCTACCTCGACCTCTCACAGCGGCCCCTGCAAGTGCTCATCTTCCTGCTGCCCCTGCTCATCCTTTACGAACTGGGCACGCTGATCTTTCTCGACACCGACGGCATGCGCGAGATCGTCCGCGCCCGCCTCATGCTCACGCAACTGCTCGACGCGTTCGGCGCGGTTGGTTTTCATCTGCCGCCCATCCTGCTGTGCGTTGTCCTGCTGTGCTGGCACGCCGTGTACAAACCCAAGCCCGAATTCCCCAAATCGTCGTTTCGAGGCGACGTGATGATCGGCATGGGCCTGGAGAGTTTTCTGTGGGCCGTGCCGCTCGTTGTCATGGGCACGATTCTTGCACATGGCCTGGGCAAAGGGCTCACGCCATTCGCGCAGCCCGTCGTCGCGGCGCCAACAGAGCTTGGTTTGATGGCGCGCCTCACGCTCTCCATCGGCGCGGGGCTTTATGAAGAACTCGTCTTTCGCTGGGTCATGATCGCGCTGATTCACTTCGTCCTCGCCGATCTGCTCAAGACGGGCGAACACTGGGCGTATGGCGTTGCCATCGTCGTCTCCAGCATCGCGTTCGCGTTCTATCACAATCTCCGCGTGGGCCCCGGCGCGGAACTCAGCGTGCCGCTCTTCCTCACCTACTTCATGGGCGGCGCGTACTTCGCGCTCATCTTCGTGCTTCGCGGCTTCGGCATCGTCGTCGCCGTGCACGCGACCTACGACGTCATCGCGATGGTCGTGTTGCGATAAGCCGCCAAACACGCGTCCGCAAGCAACAATTTTCGCTTTTCGCTTTCCCGTCTTTCGCTTTTCCTCCCCCCCACCCCTCTAATTCACTGTGAACAAACCCACGCGTCGCCAATCCTCTAAGTCGCGCCATGAACAGAACGGCGCTCGCGATCGCGCTCGCACCATCGGCGGCGGTGTCCGCCTCGTGTACGAAGACGAGCACGTCCTCGTCGTCGACAAACCCACCGGCATCCCCACCGTTCCCCCGCCCAAGCAGGAAGTTGAAAACGTCTTCAGCCTTATCAAGACCCACGTGCGCAACCGCAAAGGCGGCCGCAACGCCCGCGCGTGGATCATCCATCGCCTCGATCGCGAAGCCTCGGGCTTGCTGGTCTTCGCCAAGACCGAGCAAGCCTTCGCGTGGCTCAAGGAAGACTTCCGCGCCAAACGCGTGCAGCGCACATACGCCGCCGTCGTGGAAGGCGCTTTCGCGCAGTCCGACACGCAAGGCGTCGTGCAAAGCTATCTGTACGAAGGCTCAGACGGCTTCATGAAAAGCGCAGCGACCATGGCCGATGTGCCGCAGCACACGTTGCCGTCACGCGAAGATGACGACGATGTCGCCAAGCTCGCCGTCACGCACTACCGCGTTGTGGCCCGCGCCGCGAACCGCTCGCTTTTGCTGCTGCGACTCGACACCGGACGCAAAAATCAGATTCGCGTGCACATGGCCAGCATCGGCAAGCCCATCGTGGGCGACCGCCGATTCGGCGCGACGACCGATCTCATCGGCCGCGTCTGCCTGCACGCGATGGAGCTTGGCTTCCGCCACCCCGCGACCGGCAAGCTCACAACATTCATGAGCGAACTGCCCGGCAAATTCGCCAGCCTCGCCAACACCAGCGTGAGCGAAGTCTTCGACGCGATGCAGAACATGCGGCACGATGTCGCACCGCCGCCCATCGAAGAGCCCAAGAAACCGCAGCGAACCGACCCCGCCAAGCCTTCGCCCAGTGCCCACTCCAACGCCGCCGCGCCATTGCCGCGTCAAGCCGTCACGTCGTCCTGGGATCACGTCGCCGATTGGTACGAAAACCTCCTCGACGAACGCGGCAGCGATCACCACGAAAAGCTCGTGCTGCCGGGCGTCATGCGCCTGCTCGATCCGCGTGCCAATCAGCACATGCTCGACGTCGCATGCGGCCAAGGCCAGTTGTGCCGGCTGCTTGCCCGCGCGGGCGTGCAGCCGACGGGCGTGGACGCCGCTCCACGACTCATCGCCGCAGCGAAGAAGGCCGATCCGCGCGGCTCGTACTACGCGGGTGACGCACGCGAACTGCGAGCCCTCAAACTCGAACCAATCTTCGACGCGGCCAGCTGCGTGCTCGCGCTCATGAATATCGAGCCCATGCTGCCCGTGCTGCAAGGCGTGCACGCACTGCTCAAGTCGCGCGGCCGATTCGTCGCGGTGGTGCTACACCCTGCGTTCCGTAGCCCGGGTCAGACAAGCTGGGTGTGGGATGCCCCCAACACCAAGAACGACAACGCCACCAGCGACAAACCATCATCGCGCTCCAAACCCGCGCGCAGCAGCGACAAATCACGCGGCCGCCCCGCTCGCTACACCGACAAGCCGCGACAGGATTGGTCAGGCGCGACGCAGTATCGCCGTGTGGATGGCTATCTCTCGCCAGGCCAGCGCGAAATCGTGATGAACCCGGGCGAAGTCGCCAAGGGGCAATCGCCAATCACGACAACGACGTATCACCGGCCCATCCAAACCTACGTGCGCACGTTCGCCGAAGCCGGCCTGCTCATCGACGCGCTGGAAGAATGGCCGAGCTTGCGCCAAAGCCAGCCCGGCCCGCGCGCTGCAGAAGAGAATCGCGCTCGCCGCGAGATTCCCATGTTCCTCGCGATCCGCGCCGTCAAAGCCTGAGCATCTATCCCGCTCGCTTCACGGCACGCGAATCTCGGTGCGCCCCGGCATGATCCGCTGCGTCACTTCGCGCCCTTCGACATTTAATCGCAACTCAAACTCACCGCCCGACTCGACATCGATAATCGCCTCATCACCCAGCGTTTCGCGAGGCCGCGCAACCAGCGAGAAACGCGTTGATCCCATCTGTAGTCCCTGCACGCCCACGCGGTCAGTGCGATGCAGCGTCCACGTCACACGCTTCTCAAGCGCATCAACCTCGATGCCGATCACATCTTCAATCAGCATCGCAATCGGCCCCAGTCCCGACCAACCCACAAACTCGCGCTTGCTGGGCTGACCGGGCTGCGGCTTGCGGTCGCCGCCCCCAAAGGCCAAATGCCGCGGCGCGTAGTTCTCCCAGATCGTCCCCGTCTCCGCGAACACATCGCCAATCGCTTCGATGTATCGGATCGCGTTGCTGTACGCATCGAGCGATGAACCACTGCGTTGCAGCCCATCCACCGCCATCATCGTCGTTGGTGCCCAGCTCGCGCCCAGCCAGTAACCGCCCCACTCATCAAACTTCTCGTGCTTCGCCGACAGCGTCGCAAACGGCACGTCACTCGCGAACTCTTCGCGATCCAGCAGCACACGCGTCGCTCGCTTCGCCCGCTCCTGCGGCGCAACCCCGGCCCACAAAGGCCAGAAACAACCAATCGTCCGCTCGCGCGCCAGCGTTCCATCCCCCATCACGTTGAAGTACAAGCCCGCCTCGTCATCCCACATCGCCTGATTGATCGCGCTGGCGATGCGATCGCGCTGCATCATGTACTCCGCCGCGCGATCAGGCTTGCCCGCGTGCTTCGCAATCATCGCCAGCGACTCGTACATCTGCGCCATCTGCGCCGACATGCTCACCCACGCGTCGCCGCGTTCGGGCGTGTTGTCCATGCCGCTGCCAAAGGGCGTGTTCCAGTACAACAGCACCTCACCCGCTGGCGTCGCGACCTTCACACTGCGATTGCGCTCCAGCCACTGCGCATATCGATCCAGCGCGGGCAGCACGCGCACCAGCCGCTGCGTGTCACCCGTCATGCGCGCATATTGCACCTCGGCCCACGCGAAAATCGGCGGGTTCACGCTGTCGCGCTCCGTGGGATACATCACCGGCTGCGCATCCGCCTTGCGAAACTCCCGGCAGATGAACCCATCCGCTCGCTGCAGCGCGTAAAAGTTGTCCAAACTCTCCACGAAGTTGAACGCGCCGTGTCCGTACTTGGCAAACCCCATGATGAAGCACGTGTCCCACTGAAAAATGTTGTCGCTGAACGCCGCGTCCACATATGTTCGCGCCAGCACGTGCCCGCCCTTGTCATCACTTCGCGGCTGCTCAATATGCTTGAACGCTGTCTCCCACGCGATCGCATGCAGCATCACCAGGTCAGGCCGATCATCAAACACGATCGTCGGCAACTGCTCGCGCACCTCGTCAAACACCGGCACCGCGCGGGGCGTCTGTCCCGCTGGCAACTTGTACAACCCGTTGTCCATTTCCTCTTCATCGCTCTGCGCCAACGCGTGCGTGGGCGCGCCCGCCAGCACACACATCGCCACAAACGCCGCCCGAAGTCGTTGCGCCATCGGCAACCATATCGCGAACGACCCGCCGCCCACGACAATCCGCGCAAACTGTCAAATCGCGGCCAACCCGGCTATGATCGGCCCCTTGCCGACACAGGGCGTGTTCGGCTTTCACTTGGTTTCCTGCGGTTCAGCGTCGCGGGCGTTTGGGAGTATCTGATTCATGCAAGCCAGCAACCTCAGCCCGGGCATGGGTGTCAAGATCGACGGCAAGCTCTTCGTGGTCACGGGCATCGAACACCGCACGCCCGGCAATCTCCGCGCGTTCGTCCAGCTCACGATCAAGGACGTGCTCAAGGCCCAGACCCTCGAAAAGCGCTACAAGCCCACCGATGACATCGAAATCATCGACCTCGACCGCCGCGAAATGGAGTACCTCTACTCCGACTCCACCGGCGCGACCTTCATGGACGGCGAAAGCTACGAGCAGTACACCATGCCCGTCGACGTGCT
Organism: Phycisphaerales bacterium; assembly: GCA_035299305.1. Taxonomy (GTDB): domain Bacteria; phylum Planctomycetota; class Phycisphaerae; order Phycisphaerales; family UBA1924; genus BJHL01. The sequence continues at coordinate 18,613 of DATGWV010000231.1, forward strand.
GGGCAACGCCCTCAAGTTCCTCCGCCCCAACAGCAAGACCAACGTCCTGCTCTACGACGGCAACCCGATTCTTATCGAACTGCCCGCCAGCGTCGAGCTGCAGGTGAAGGACTGCCCCCCCGAAGTGAAGGGCGCAACCGTCACCAACCAGACCAAGGACGCCGAGATGGAAACCGGCCTCATGGTCCGCGTGCCGGCGTTCATCAAGGTCGGTGAAAACCTCCGCATCGCCACCGCCGACGGCAGCTACCAGAGCCGCGCGTAAGCAAAGCGATAGATCAAATAGGCACAAAGCGAAAATGATCAGAAGGCACCCGCCTCCTGATCATTTTCGCTTTATCGCTTTCCGCTTTCTCGTTTTGCCGATACATCCGCATGCTTCTCGTGCTCATCGGCCTTCGCGGCAGCGGCAAAACCACCCTCGCGCCCATCCTCGCCAGCAAGCTTGGTTACACCTCGCTCGACCTCGACGACGCAACCCTGCGCGTGCTGGGTGAAAAGTCCGTCGCCGACGCCTGGCAGCATCACGGCGAATCTGGCTTTCGCACCGCTGAGGCCACCGCGCTGCGCGACGCGTTGAGCAAAGACAATCTAGTCATCGCCTGCGGTGGCGGCACCCCAACCGCACCCGGCGCAACCGCAATGCTCACCGCCGCGCAAGAGTCCGGCAAAGCCGCCATCGTCTACCTTCGTGGCACCATCGAAACGCTGCAAGACCGCCTGCGGAAATCAGGCGTCGCCGACCGCCCGGGCCTGACCGCCACCGACCCCGTCGCCGAAGTCCCCCTGCTCTTCATGAAACGCGACCCGCTCTACATGAGCATCGCAAGCTGCACCGTCGCGATTGACGGCCAGACTGTTGACGAAACCGTTGAGAACATCGGCTGGATGCTCGATGCAAGTGACGATAACGACTGAGTGATTTCGCCCCACAGCAGGTGCGGCCGGTCACGCAACCTTCCAACAATCCTGCGTCGCCATGTCGTTACCTCCCGCCCAAAACGTCATCATGCCTTGCCCCGATTGCGGCCAGCGCATGGCCGTGCAGGCTGATGCGGCGGATGGCGACGTGCTGACCTGTCCCCACTGCTCGCGCGAGTTCGCCGTGCGCTACCGCGCCGAGACCATCCCCGCGCGCGACAACGTGGACGACGCGCTGCGAAACGCCTCGCGCAGTGCCGCTGCAACCGCCGCCAACGTACCTGATCGGCCTGCTTCACTCGCTGACCAGTTGCCCGCGAAAACCGGCCCCGAGCAGGACGTACTCACGCTCAAGCCGTCACTCATTCGCAGCAATCCCGCCGCGTACCTGGGCCTGTGGGCCCTCGTCATCGCAGGCTGCACACTCACCGTCCTCGCGCTCATGCGCAACGTCGGCCCATACATCTGGCTGCCCTGCGTCGTTCTCTTCGCCGCCGGCGCGCTGCCGCTACTCGTGTGGAAGCTGCGCACCATGCACTCGTACGTGCGCATCACCAACAAACGCATCATCGACAGCGACGGCTTCTTCCGCAAAACCACCAGCGAGATCCTCCACCGCGACATCCGCAACGTGCGCGTCGAGCAATCGCTCCTCGAGCGCATCACCAACTCCGGCACGCTCAGCATCTACACCAGCAGCGACGAAGTGCCCGAAGTGCACATGGCCCACGTCCCTCGCCCCGACAAAGTGCGCGAAGTCATCGACACCTATCGCAATCTCTGATCGCGCGATGCTCCACGCGTTGGCCTACGTTGCAACATGCGTGCCGCATTCGTTGAGCGTTACGGCCCCCCTGAAGTCATCACGATCCGCGACCTCCCCGATCCGCAGCCCCGCGCCAACGAACTGCTTATCCGCGTCCGCGCCACCACAGTCAGCTCAGGCGACGCCCGCATCCGCGCCTTGCGCATGCCCTCGCCCGCGTTTCACCTCCTCGCGCTCGCCGCCCTTGGCGTGCGCGGCCCGCGCCGCGCAGTGCTGGGCAGCGACTTCGCAGGCGACATCATCGCCGTCGGCCCCGCTGTGCGATCCTTCCGCGTGGGCGACGCCGTCGTCGGCTCAACCGAATCGCACTTCGGCGCCCACGCCGAACTCGTCTGCATCGCGGAGTCCGCAGGCGTGCTCAAGAAGCCCGACACACTCTCATACGCCGATGCGACATCTCTCATCTTCGGCGGCGTCACCGCGATGCAGTTTCTGCTTGAAACTGCACAGCTCGCGCCAGGCCAGCGCGTCGCCATCATCGGCGCCTCGGGCGCAGTTGGTACCGCCGCCGTGCAGATCGCCGCGAGCCACGGCGCGCACGTCACAGCCGTCTGCAGCGCACGCAACGCACAACTCGCCATCTCGCTCGGCGCACACGAAGTCATCGACTACACCACGCGCGACTTCACCACCGCCCAGCCCTTCGACGTGATCTTCGACACCGTCGCCGCGACAACGTTCTCGCACGCCTCCCGCGCACTCACGCCTCGCGGCGTCTTTCTCCCCGCCGTCATGACGATGACCGAAGTGCGGCAAACACTCGTCAGCGCTGTCACCGGTTCCCGGCGTGTTCGCAGCCGCGTCGCAATCGCCCGTCGCGACAGCGTTGAGCGCATCATGCAGTTCGCCACCACGGGCCGCCTCCGCCCCGTCATCGACAGCACATATTCACTCGATGACATTCGCGAAGCCCACCGCCGCGTGGACTCAGGCCGCAAAGTCGGCAGCGTCATCGTCACGCCGTAAATGGCCGCGTGCCACACCGACTTTCAAAGCTAGCGGGCTTACCGACTCGCCCGCACGACAACTCGGCGAGCACCCATCTCAATAAACCAAAGCGTCCTCGGCAGGATTCGAACCTACGACCCTCGCGTTCGAAGCACGATGCTCTATCCAGGCTGAGCTACGAGGACACGCACGCATGATAGCGCGACAAAATCTCGTCGCACACTACTTGGGCGTCTCGGGCGCTTTCTGCTTCGCCGGCTTGGCCTGCTCGGGCGTGCCGCGCTGGTCGGTCGCAGGCTTGCTCGCGGCGTTGCCCGCATCAAACACACCCGGACTGAACAGCACCGCCTTCGCATCCATGTGCGCGGCAAACTCGCCATCCACACTCGTCAGCGTCACGCTCCCCGTCGCCTTGGGCGCATCCTGCATCACTCGCGCAGCCTCCGGCGCGGCTTTGTCCGCTGGCTCCGCCCGCTTGCCCTTGCCGCGTGCTGCCTTGCCTTTGCCCTGCGATTCACCCTCGCCGCTTTCCTTCTTCGCGTCGCGCTGCTCATCGCGATTGTCCCATCGCACGCACTGCAGCGCAGTGCCATCGGGCGCAACCAGCACCACCATGTCATTGCTGTTGGAAAGCGCCTGATACTGATTCGCGCACTTCATGCTGAAGACCAGCGCACCGTGAAAAAACTCATTCGCAGGTTTCGCCGCCGTCGCGTCACCCACATTGCCCTTGGGCTCGCTGCCAAATCCGTTGAAAACCACCACCGCCTGCCCCGGCGCGAGCGTCGCCTGCGGAAACGTGAACTCAATGTGCGACTTCGCATCACTCGCCGCCTTGCCCACCGTCGGCAGCCCGTCCATCAACCGATAGCCCTTGAGCTCAATGGCCTTCTCGCCCGCGTTGTACAACTCAATGAACTCATCGCCCGTCGCGCTGCGCGCCCCGCTTTGGTCAGCATCGCCACCTTCGCCGCTGGGCACTGCGTACAGAATCTCGGTGATGATCGGATGAGCCTTGTCGAGCGTCTGCGCGCCCGCCAACCCCGCCGCCATGCCGCCCGCCACGCACACTGCATAAATCGCATATTCCATAGAGACCTCAATGTACCCGCAACGCCCGCCCGCTGCCGTGCGAACAACTCGAAAATCTCGCGTCGCCCTCGCACATCTCGCCCTCCCCGGTGTCATTCCTGCAACCGCTTGTTCGATGCGGCGAACGGCTCACAAACGGCGTACAAACGCCGACGAAGGAGTTGGATCATGCGTGGTGGTATGACAGGTCAAATTAAACGTGCCGGCACGGTGCTCGCGCTCACAACCCTGCTATTGGCCGCGGGCTCTGCGTGCGCCCAGACAGACGCGCCCGCGCCCAAAGCCCCCACCGTCAAGCAAACGCTGCTCGAAGGTGGCAGCAAGCCGCCCGTCCTCAACGGCATGAACGCCGCCAACGCGTATCTCGATCTGTGGGAGTCACTCCCCGACGACAAGCGCCGCGCCATCGACGGCGAAGCCACCGACTCCGCGCTGCTCGAACAGCAGGCATACATCTCGCGCCTCATCGACATCGCGATGATGGAACAGTGCGACTGGGGACTCAACTACAACGCCGGGCTCGAACTGCTGCTGCCGCAGCTTGGCACGCTTCGCTCGTCAGCTCGCACACTCGCGAAGGACGCCACGCGTCTCATGTCGCTTGAAGGGACCGACCAGCAGCGCGCCGCCAATCAGCTTGAAGCCGTGCGCCGCATCAAGGCCGTCTCGCGCATGTCCCAGCACGTCAAGACCGACCGCATCCTCATCAGCGGCCTCGTCGGCGCGGCCATCAACAACCTCGCATGCAGTTGGATCGACGAGCGCCTGCACGCTGGCACACTCTCAACCGACAGCGCCCAGCAACTACTCAGCAATCTGCGCTCGATGCAGAATGACGACCTCTTCAGCCTGAACGCGAGCGTTCAAGGTGAATGGGACATCTTCGACGCATGGTTCAAGAACAAGTTCGCCGGCGAAGACGCGGCCAAGCAACTGGCCGAAGCGATCCCCGCCCTCTCCGACGGTAACGCCGCCCCCGCCGATGCGATCATCAGCGCGATGAGCCGCAAAGAGCTCGATGCGTCAATCGCCCGCATGCGCGACTTCTACACCGATATCGCCGACGTGTGGAGCAAGCCCGATGGCCGCGAACGCATCGCCAAACTCAGCACCGCCGTCACTGCGGGCGACTACGGCCCCGTCGCCCAGCGTCTCGCGCCCGCCTTGGACAAATCCTGGGCGAGTGACAAAAAGGGCCGCGAAACCTACGAAAATACCATGAAGCTCCTCCAAGCCTACATCAACAACAACGGCGCCCTGCCCGCTGATCTCACCCCGCCCGCCGCCGACGTTCGCTGATTCGCACCACTCCCGGAGATTCTCTCTGTTTCGCTGGTTGCAATCCTGTCCGCAGACGCGTGACCCGCATGCCGATGGAGGCGGCGGGCACGCGTTCTCGTTGCAGAGCGACGAAGCGATCTTCGCTGGCTTCCGCGCCGGCCGTCCCGGCGCTGCCGAAGAACTCTGGCGCGTCTTCGCGCCGCGCATGTTCGCCGTCGCACGCGGCTTGCTGGGCCCGCGCCGCCAGCACATGGCCAGCGACATCGTGCAGCGCGTACTGCTTGATGTGCTGCGCCTGCCCGATGCCCGCCTGCAGGATGTTCGCGACATCGGCGCGTTCCTCGCCGTCTCCACGCGCAACGCCACCTTCAACGCCATGCGAGGCGAAAACCGCGAAATGCTGCGCCTGCGCGAAGCCTCGCGCCGCGCTCGCGATGAACACGCCCACGACGAACCCGCCAGCAAATCTCCCGATCAACTCGCTCTGCTCGCCGCCGCCATCGAAACGTTGCCCGAAGAACACCGTGACATCCTCGTCCTGCGTCACATCGCGGGCCTCAGCTTCGATCAACTCACGATCGCGCTGGGCGAAGCCCGCTCCACCCTCGCCAGTCGCCACGCCCGCGCGCTGCATCTGCTGCGCGAACGCCTCGAATCCCAACCAGCACACCCCGTGAACAATCAACCCGCTCGCCCCAAATCGCTCAGCAGCCCCGCCCCTCGTCCCGGCCCCGCGCCGGCCGTTCCACTCAAGTCGCACACCGTGGGAGGTGACCAGTGACCCCGACGCCCGAAGAAATCCTGACGCATCGCCTCGAGGCGCTAGGTCGCTCACTCGCCACCGACACTGGCCCCGCCCCCACCGCTCTCATCACGGCCTCGCGCGCCGTCGCCAACCGCCGCATCGAGCGCTGGAGCTTCGCCGGCTTCTCCCTCGCAGCAGGCGTGCTCATCGCCATGGGTGCTGTCGCCATCTGGGCCGGCATCAACTCGCGACCCGCTTCCGTACTGACCGCGCCGGGCCCCATGACCGTCACGACATCCCCCGACCCCGCGCAGCCAGACGCGACCACTCCCGCCGACCAACTCGCAACCACCACCACGCCCCCGACCGGCTCCACCAACCTTCCCACCCACGCCGCACCCACCATGGGCGACCTCCGCGGAGCCGTCAACGACCCCGTCGCGGGCGACCCCCGCCTGGGCGGCAGCCTCGCTCCCAAGCGCTAACCCGCCGCCCGCGCACGCATCTACGCTCCTGCAATAAAGGAGCCCCGCATGCGAATCCCCGCGCGCCTCATCGCCGCCTCCAGCCTCACCCTCATTGCTCTCGCCGCCTGCACAAGCAAGCCGCACGCGACCACCCAGTCGCAGCAAGCCGCCTCGGCCACGCAGCCCTCAACCAACCAGCTCGCCACCACGCAGCCCGCACGCGTCATCACGCGCCCGCCCGCCGTCAACACCTACCACGGCGTGCCAGTCGTTGACACCTACCAGTGGCTCGAAAACTGGGAAGACCCCGCCGTCAAATCCTGGAGCGAAGCCCAGAACGCCAAAACGCGCGAAGTGCTCGACAACCTGCCCAACGTCGCCAGCATCCGTGAGCGCGCCACGCAGCTCTTGGGCATGCAGAGCGTCTCCTACTACGGCTTCCACAACACCAACGGCCGCCTCTTCGCCATGAAGCGCGAGCCCGGCGCGCAGCAGGACAAACTCGTCTGGCGAAGCTGGCCCACCGACGCCATCGCCGAGCGCGTCCTCGTCGATCCGCTCTCCATCGACTCCAGCGGCGGCACCACCATCGACTGGTCCATCCCCAGCCCCGACGGCTCGCTCCTCGCCGTCTGCATGAGCAAAGACGGCAGCGAAATGGGCGACGTCACCATCTACGACGTCGCCAGTGGCCAGCCGCGCGAAGTCATCCCGCGCGTCAATGGCGGCACCGCAGGCGGCAGCCTCGCATGGGCCACCGACGGCAGCGGCTTCTTCTACACGCGCTACCCGCGCGCGGGCGAAATGCCCGAAGCCGACATGAACTTCTACGTCCAGGTCTACTTCCACGAGTTAGGCAAACCGACCAGCGAAGATCGCTTCGAACTGGGCAAAGGTGCCCCGCGCATCGCCGAGTGGATGCTCGACGTCAAGCCCGACGCGCGAGGCCAGCAATGGGTGCTCGCCAGCATGCAATACGGCGATGGCGGCGAGTTCGATCACTTCGTCCGCAGCCCCGACCAGGAAGGCTCACCCGGCACCTGGACGCAGGTCGCCAACATCCAGTCCAAGTGGGTGCAAGCCGCACTGGGTGATGACGGCTACGTCTACGCCGTCTCTCGCGCCAACGGTGCCGAGCGAGGCCAGGTCGTCCGCCGCAAGCTGGGCCTGAGCGCGATGGGCGACACGCAGCTCATCATTCCCGAGTTCAAAGACGCGACCTTCGAAATCGACTTCTTCGACCCCGCCGTCTTCGTCATCAGCAAGGACCACATCCTCGCCACGATGCAAACCGGCGGCCCCAGCGAGCTGCGCATCTTCACCAAAGACGGCAAAGCCGTCAAAGGCCCCGAGCTCTTCCCCGTCTCCGCTGTCGCCGGCACCACACCGCTTGAAGACGGCCGCATTCTCTTCAGCAACGTCGGCTTCACCCAGCCCCTGACGTGGAAGCTCTTCGACACGCGCACGGGCCAGACCACCGTCACCAGCTTCGGCCAGAGCTACCCCAACCTCGATCTCTCGCAGTACGAAGTACGCCGCGAGTTCGCCACCAGCAAAGACGGCACCAAAGTCCCCGTCAACATCGTCATGAAGCGCGGCACCAAGCTCGATGGCTCCGCCCCGCTCATGCTCACCGGCTACGGCGGCTACGGCGTCAGCGAATCGCCGCGCTTCAGCCTCCGCAACATCCAACTGCTTGAAAAGGGCGTGATCTACGCCCTCGCCAACATCCGCGGCGGCGGCGAGTACGGCGAAGCCTGGCACCGCCAGGGCAATCTGCTCAACAAGCAAAACGTCTTCGATGACTTCGCCGCGTGCGCTCAGCATCTCATCAACAACAAGTACACCAGCAGCAATCGCCTCGCCATCCAAGGCGGCAGCAACGGCGGCCTGCTCATGGGCTCGCAAATCGTGCAACACCCCGAGCTCTACAAGTGCGTCGTGAGCCACGTGGGCATCTACGACATGCTCCGCGTCGAGCTCTCACCCAACGGCGCGTTCAACATCACCGAGTTCGGCACCGTCACCAACCCTGACCAGTTCAAAGCCCTGTACGCCTACTCGCCCTACCACAACGTGCGTGAAAACATCAAGTACCCGCCCGTGCTCTTCCTGACCGGCGCCAACGACCCGCGCGTGGACCCCATGCAAAGCCGCAAAATGACCGCGAAACTGCAGGAAGTCGGCGCAACCGCCCTCCTCCGCACCAGCGGCAACACCGGCCACGGCGCAGGCACGCCCCTCAGCGCCCAGATCGAGCAGCAAGTCGACGTGATGGCCTGGCTCTTCTACCACCTCAACATCAACTAACAAACGAACCCGAGCGCCAGCGAGGGACACCAACACCGTTCAGCCTCCCACAAGCCACTCACCACACAAATAAAAAAAACGGGCGCGACCCAGTCGCGCCCGTTATTCATTCCCACGTTGTTGTTTACTTACTCCACCGGCTCCAGCTCGCGCTCCCGATGCTGCATCTGAGCCTTCAGCCGCGCCAGAATGCTGCTGTGCATCTGGCTCACGCGACTTTCAGAAAGGTCCAGCGTCGCGCCGATTTCCTTCATCGTCATCGCTTCGTAGTAGTACAGAATGATGATCAGCCGCTCCGCTCGGCTCAGCCCCTTGGTGAGCAGTTCCTTCAGGTCCTTGCCCTGCATCTCCGTCAGCGGATTCGCTTGGCTCTCATCGCGAATGACATCGATCTCGCGCACTTCGCGGCCGCTGCCGTTGTCGCTCGCGAACGTCCTCGCGCTCAGGCTGCGAGTCGTGACCGCCTTGCTGTCGCGCGTCAGCTTGTCAAACTCTTCGCCGTCCACGCCCAGCGTGTTCATCACTTCGGCATCAGTCGCGGGCCGGCCTTCGCGCTTCTCAATTTCCTGGCGAGCCTGGTCCACCTTGCTGCTGCGATGACGCACCAGCCGCGGCACCCAGTCCATGCTGCGAAGCTCGTCGAGAATCGCCCCGCGAATGCGCGGTGCGCAATACGTTTCGAACTTCACCTTGCGTTCCAAGTCAAACGCGTCAATCGCGTCCATGAGCCCGAACACCCCCGCGCTCATGAGGTCCTCCACGTCCACCTCGTCGGGCAGGCGCGTGTGAATCCGCTCCGCGTTGTAACGCACGAGCGGCAGGAACTTCTCCATGAGATAGTTCCGGATGTCTTCATCACGCGTGGACTGATACTTCTGCCACACCGTGTTGATGGCCATCCGATCGAACTTGGTTTTCACTTTCACTTCGCCGTTGATGCGCGACGCGCACCACTGCGACCGTGTTCCGCGAATGCCGGCTTTGACGCTGGCCATTGGTCCTCTCCTTGAACCCTGTTTGCGGTCGACACGTCGTTAGACGAGGCGACCAGACTGCCTTCCGCGATCCATGCGTCCGGCTGCCCGCCGATTCATCCTTGAACCCTTGGGCGTGCCGAGTATACAAACTGCATTCCAAACTGTGCAAGTGCCTTCTTGATTTCATGCACTTTTTCACATGTTGTTCGCAAGTTACTCCACCACGTCGTAATCACCTTCCCCACCTGTAGGACCACCCCCACCCC
>DATGWV010000232.1:0-4516 GCA_035299305.1 Phycisphaerales bacterium
GTAAGGCCTACCTCTACCGTCCCTCGCGTTCGTCCCGCAGCATCTCAATCTCGCGAAGAATCGCAGCGTCGAACGCCTGCTCGCTGAATCGCTCGGCGTTCACGCGGCATGCGGCGTCGCTCCGGCGCGGGCAGCGGATGGTGGCCTTCACGAGGCTTTCCACGGTCGCTTCGTCAAAGAGCGCGCCGGTCACGCCGTCTTGCACGGTGTCGAGCGCGCCGCCGGCTTTGCGCGCGACGACGGGCAAGCCGCAGGCCTGCGCTTCGATGGCGACGATGCCGAAGTCCTCGACCTGCGGAAAGAGCAGCATGCGGGCCTTGCGATAGTGCTCGCGCAGTTCGGCGTTCTCGACCCGGCCTGCAAACGTGACGCGCGACGTCTTGCCGTCCTTGCCTGCGCGGGCTCGCGTTTCGAGCTTGTCGCGCATCGAGCCGGTGCCGACGATGACGAGTCGCTGGCCCAGCTTCTTCGCGGCGTCAATTGCCAAGTCAACGCGCTTGTAAGGCTCAAGCGCGCCAACGTACAGCCAGTAGTCTTCGCGTGCTTCGCCGATCTTCTCAATTGCCGGCGTGAAGTACTCTGTGCGCACGGGCGGGAAAATCACGCTCGCGCTGCGTTCGTAGCAGCGCGTCACCTGGTCGGCGGTGTATGTGCTGTTGGCGATCAGCCGCGTGACCGTGTCGGCGCTGGTGCTCTGCTGGTCCCAGCGCTGGTAGCTCTTGCGGAACATGTTGAGCCCCAGCGAGCGCAGCCATGAGTCGCGGGTGTACTCGCTCGCTTGCGACCAGATGTATCGCGGCGGGCTGTGGCAGTAGCACAAATGCGGCACGCCGTATGGCGGGCGCAGGCCTTTGATCGCTGCGCTGCTGCTGCTGATGATGAGATCGATCGGCTCATTCACGTGCAGCTTGTTCAGCTTGCGAGAGAGATCGCGGATGGCCTTGGGATAGAACGGCATGAGCCAGCGGCGCAGCGGGCCGCTGGCGAGGGGCCATTTGCCGACTTTGCTCACGGTGCGAGGCGTCGCGTCAATCGCGGGCGTGACGCGGCCGCCGTCGTCGAACATCACGAACAAGTCAACCAGCCGGTGGTGTCGCGAAACCACTTGGACGAGCCGGTCCAGCACGCCCTCGCCGCCTCGGTAGCCGCAGAGCCAGTCGTGGGCCAGCACAATCCGCAGGGGACGTTTGGCCGCGATCGGCATCGAAGCGTGCGAGATGACTGGTGCAGTTATCATCGTGGCGTGATTGGTCTGGACGCGCAGGGCCGCTCGCGCGTGGTGGAAAGCATCGTATGAGTTTGCCGACGCACTCGCTCGCCCATCCGGTTCTGCTCGCTGGCGCCGCCAACAAGCCGGCACGCGCGGAGAACCGCTTCGGACTGGATTATCGGCGTTGCGCGGCGGCCTTGCCGACATTGCCTTGCCCAATCGTTGATGTACACGCGCATATCAACGGCGAGCGAGCAGCGCTGATCTATCGCGATGTCGCGCAGACGTTCGGCATTGAGCACGTCTTCACGCAGGTGCGCATCTCCGATGCACCGCTGGTGCGACGAGTATTGGGTGATTTCGCGTCATTCATCGCTTTCCCGCAGTTTCGCGTGGAAGACAAGCGGCGGGCAATGACGGCGGGATATCTCGAGGACATTCAGCAGTTTCACGATCAGTTTGGCGCGAAGATGATCAAGCTGTGGAACGCGCCGCGCATGTACGAAGTGTTTCCCGGCGAAGCGGGGAAGGACCTCATCGCGTTCGACAGCCCGTGGCGGGTCGAGCACGCGAAGCTCGCTCAGCAACTCGGCATGGGCATCATGGTGCATGTGGCCGACCCCGACACGTGGTTTGCGACCAAGTACAAGGACGCAGCGGTCTACGGCATGAAGCGCGATCACTATCCGCCGCTCGAGCGGATGATGGATCGCTTTGCCGGGCCGTGGCTTGCGGCGCATATGGGCGGCTGGCCTGAGGACCTGGAGTTTCTCGACGGCCTGCTGACGCGGCATGCGAATCTGAGTCTCGACACCAGCGCGACCAAGTGGGTGGTGCGCGAACTCAGCAAGCACCCGCGTGGCCGGGTGTATGACTTCTTCAGTAAATGGCAAGGCCGTATTCTGTTCGGCAGCGACATCGTGACGATTGACGATCACCTGACGCCTAAACCGGCGGACCTGCTCAACAAGCACCCGATGGCCGACCTTGCCGACAGCCCCGAGGCGGCCTTCGACCTGTACGCAAGCCGGTATCTCGCACTCCGGTTGATGTTCGAGACCGACTACGACGGCGAGAGCGTCATCGCCGATCCGGACCTGAAGATGGTGAACCCCGCGCTGCCCGATGCCCTGCCTGCGCCTCGCCTGCGCGGGTTGCAGTTTGACAAACAGATGCTGCAGACGCTCTACCGAGGCGCGTGGAGCAACTTGTTCGGTCGGCTTGGGTGATGAGCGCATCTGTCGCGCTCCTCGCGTGACAGACTTGTGACATTGGGCGGGGCATCCTTAGCGGGGCTGGTTCGTATCTTCTTATGACTTCGCGTCACGTGCTTCGTGCGCTGGCCGGGCTGGGTGTGTACCCTGTGCCCCCGCGCGTCGCAGTTGTGATCGCGGGTTGTTGTGGCGTTTTTGGCTTTCGCTCGTTTGTTCTTGGGCCGATTTCGGCCTTTTTGGAGTGATTCCGCATGCCGGCGAGCAACGTGTGCTGGGGCATTGAAGTCGGGGCTGCGGCCATCAAGGCTGTGAAGCTGGAAGCGACCGGCGACGGCAAGTGCCGGCTGCTGGACTGGGCCATCGTGCAGCACCCCAAGGTGTTGTCGACGCCCGGCGTTGATCCCAACGACGTGATCCGCGTGTCGCTGGGCCAGTTCACCAATCAGGTGGACTTGGGCAAGGCGGCCATCGCGATCTCGGTGCCGGGCCACAGCAGCTTCGCGCGATTCGCCAAGCTGCCTCCCGTTGAACCTAAGAAGGTGGCCGAGATCATCAAGTTCGAAGCCGCTCAGCAGATTCCCTTCCCGCTGGAGCAGGTGGAATGGGACTACCAGACGTTCGTCACGCCTGACAGCCCTGAACTCGAAGTCGGCATCTTCGCCATCACCAAAGAGCGCGTGCAGGAGCATCTGTCGCGGCTGGATGATGTGGGAATCACGCCGGATTTCGTGGTTTTGAGCCCCATCGCTGCGTACAACGCGCTGGCGTACGACCTCGAGTTCAGCGACAAAACGCCTGGCACGATCATCGTCGACATCGGCACGACCAGCACCGACCTTGTCGTCGCGACGCCCGGTCGCATGTGGGTGCGCACGTTCCCCTTGGGCGGCCACCAGTTCACGGAAGCCTTGGTCAACCAGTTCCAACTGAGCTATCCGAAGGCCGAAAAGCTCAAGCGCGAGGCGCAGGACACCAAGCACGCTCGTCAGGTTTTCCAAGCGATGCGGCCTGTTTTCACCGATTTGGCGCAGGACATCCAGCGCAGCATCGGCTACTTCCAGAGCCTCAATCGCGATGCCGAACTGACCCGCGTGATCGGTGTCGGCGCGACGTGGAACCTGCCGGGTCTGCGCAAGTACCTCAAGCAGCAACTGGGTCTTGACGTCTACCGCATCGATGGCTTCAAGCGCATCGGCAGTGGTGGGGGCGGCTTTGGTGATGATGCCGACAGCGAAGACGGCGGCGCAACGGCTGCAGCAGCCGACCCCAACGATCGCAATGCCCAGTTCAACCGCGTGAGCCTTGAGATGGCGACTGCCTACGGCCTTGCCCTGCAAGGACTTGGGCTCAATGCTGTGTCGGGCAACCTCATGCCTACCACCATCGTTCGCAAGAGCATGTGGAAGGAAAAGGGCAAGTGGTTCGGCATGGCGGCGGGTGTCGCAGCGGCTGCGGCGGGCGTGATGTTCATCAACCCCCTTCGCAACTACTTCGCCGTCAACAGCCCCGATGCTCGCCCTGACGCGATGATTCAGCAGACGCTGAGCCGAGCCAACGACCTCAAGCGCCAAGCCGACGAGGCGATGGTGACCAACCCGGGCGATCCTGACTTCAAGGCGGCCAACCTGGTCGCACTGCAGAATCAGCGTGACGCGTATCAGTACGTTGTCGCGGATATTCAGGCGATTTTCGCCGATGCGAATCGTCGCAAGGAATCGTGGAGCCAGGCCGTCAGCATCCCGGGTCAGCCGCCTGTGACGGTGCCCGAAGGCCCCGCGCTTCGCGTGATGAACGTGATGACCAAGTATCACCCGCCCAAGGACCCTGCCGCGACGACCTCGCGTGAGAGTGCCGCGAGCCAGAACTTGGACGAGCAGGAAGACTACGTCATCTGGACGGAAGAGCAGGAAAAGTTCCCGCGCATCGAGGTGTACATGCAGCTTGACACTGCAGTGCCCGAGCCGCGCAAGTTCTTGCAGGCTCCGCTTCAGCAGTGGGTGCGTGAGAACGCGCGTCGCCCCGGCGTGCCTTACGAACTGGTGCCGGGCGGTTTCCAGATGCGCGAGACGGCGGCAGCCGAAACCGCAGGCAT
>DATGWV010000233.1:0-12376 GCA_035299305.1 Phycisphaerales bacterium
ATCCTCAGCGGCCAAACCGCACGACTCGACATTTACGAGTATCAACTGCAGTACATCAACGACGTCTATGGCCCGCCGCGCAACTGGTTCTACACCATCGGCATCGCGCCCTACTTCGAAGCGTGGACGCTCGACACGACCAATCCCAGTCTCACCGTCGATCAATACATCACGGGCCTCGCTGACGGCGTGAATCGCTGGAATCTCGGCATTCAGCTTGAACAGCACGCCACCAGCGCGTCGTGGTACAGCCTCGCGCCCATGATGGCCTACGAAGGCGGCGTCGACACGCGCTTCAACAGCAATCTCAGCGTCAAGCGACTCGCGACCTACGACGAGCGCATGTTCGGTCTGTGCAAAACGTTCCTCGACGACTGGCACCGCCAAGGCGGCGGCCACTTCGTCTGGTCCGTCGCGGGCGCTGGTCCGTGGAACATCTCTTCAGGCAGCTACACGCTGACAGAGAGCATGCTTGATCAGACAACAACCAAGATTCGCGCGCTCGACGCCGTCTCCGCCGCGCCGGTGCCGCCGCTCGAACTCACGCGCGTGCCTGGCGTGATTGACGCGCGCCGCCACCCCAAGCGCAACACCACGACGTGGAACCAGTCACCCGCGTCAGGCACGCTGCTGCTGGGCCAGGGTTTTGACTACCTCGTCCAAAGCTCCGAGCCGCGGACGGTGCCCGTCACGATCACGCACAACACCACCGAGCCCAACGCCAGCGTCACGCTCTACGTGAGCGGCGTCAACGCAGGCACGGTGCAGTTGCCCGTCAGCCCCAGCGCCGATTTCTTCGCCGCTGCTCCCATCAACGTGACCTTCCCCGCCGGCGTGAGCACGCTGCGCGTGGTCAGCAATCGCAGCCAAGGCTTCGTACTCCAGAATATCATTCTGGCCGGCTGCGACGACATCGATTTCAACCGCAACGGCGTCTTCCCCGAAGATCAAGACGTCATCGATTTCTTCAACGTCCTCGCCGGCGGCGCGTGCCCGTACAACCCGGGCCCCTGGGACGGCTGCGACATCGACTTCAACAACAACGCCGTCTTCCCAGAGGATCAGGATGTGATCGACTTCTTCACGGCGCTGGCGGGCGGCTCGTGCTGAACGACAAACGAGACTCGCGCATCGACACGAGTCCAATCCCGGCAGCACACTCCGCAACCGCCACGTCTTGATTTGGCCATTTGGCATTTGACCATTTGAGTTTCTAGCTATTCACATACCGCGGCGGCGTGTCCTTCACCACCTGCTGGATGTACACCTGAAACTCATCGTGGTGAATCTTCATGCTCGGGTTGCTCACCATGCGGCGAAAGCTCGGCTCCGCGGCGATGGCGCGCATGCGCTTTTCCCAGCTGTGGTAGTAGTCCTTGGGCAACTGTCCCTCGCGATAGCTGAACCACACGATCTCGTACACCGAGAGCTGCATCAGGTTGAAGAAGTACTCGCGCACGTCCTTGTCGCCCGCGAGATACTCCACGTCGTGTGAATACGTCCGCGCGAGATGCGGATCATGCACGCGCATCTCGCGCAGGTGCATCTGCAACTCCACCATCTTCGTGAAGTTCGCCACGTGCTGCGCCCGTCGCAGATTGCGAAACTGATACGCGGCGAATACCAGCGACCCCGCAACGCTCGTCGCGGTGATGCTCTGAATGATGATGGCGATTTCAGCGGTAGTCATGGTTGTTTCTTGGTGGACCGCCCCTCCGGGGCGGCTGAATTCCCTCAAGCATACGAACAACAGCTCTCGTCCGATGCCATCACACGCTCACAGTCACGTCTCCCGCGCACTCGCGTAACCTTCCGCCCGCTTTGGCGAAAGCCCAAGCCCTCAGGAGCACTCGCATGGCACGTCTGATCGGCTCGTCGCTTGTTCTCGCCGCTTCGTTGGTCGCTCTCGCCGGCTGCGCCCACTCGCGCGACAGTCAGCGCGCCGCCTCGCAACCTGCGGCACAAAAGTCCGCCGCGCAAGCTCGTCCGTCCGCCTCGGGCATCACCACACCGGGTCTTGAAGAACGCGGTCCGGGCGTTGAAAAGTTCTTCCGCATCCGCACGCCCGGTGCCGCCACCATTGCTCCCGACGGCTCGCTCTATGTGCGAGACTGGCCCGACGGCGTCTTCCAGTTGTTCCGCGTTCCCGCCGGGGCCACGGCCCCCGTCGCCGCGCCGGGCACGCCCATGCAGCAACTCACCAACTTCAAAGACGGCCTCTCGGGGTACAGCCTCTCGCCCGACGGCAAACGCATGCTGGTGTTCTTCGCCGCAGGCGGCAACGAGCGCACGCAGGTCTCGCTGCTCGACATGAACAACGCCGACCCTGCGACCAACACCACGCCGCTGCTTGCGAACGACAAAGTCGTCTTCAGCGTGAACACCTGGCTGCACGATTCCAGCGGCTTTCTGTACACCGCCAACGACACCAGCGCCAACGACTTCCACGTCTATCGCTACGACCTCGCGAGCAAGCAAAGCACCAAGCTGCTCAGCAAAGAAGGCAGTTGGGGCGCGGCCGACCTCACCCGCGACGGTTCGCGCGTGCTCGTCGGTCAGTTCCGCAGCGCGAGCGATTCAACCCTGCAGGAACTCAACACCAAGACCGGCGACCTCACCAACCTCGCGACATTCCTTGGTGAAACTGCCACCGCCAGCCTGAGCGCCGTCGGCTACATGCCCGACGAAAAGGGCGTGCTCTTCTTGAGCGATCACGAAAGCGACGGCATCACGCGCCTCTACCTGCGTGACGCGAGCGGCAACATCTCCAAGCCCCTCACCTCACTCGACAAGTACGAGATCGACGGCGCAAGCACCAACGACGATCGCACGCTCCTCACCGTCTCCGCCAACGAAGACGGTTACGGCGTCATGTACATCTATCGCCTGCCCAGCTTCGAGCCCGTCAAGCTGCCCGAAACTCCGCGCGGCATCGTGAGCGCCAGCAGCCTGCGCGGCAACCAGCTCATCTACAGCGTCAACAGCGCCCGCGTCCCGGGCCTCGCCTTCGCGTATCAAATTCCTGATGCAGGCAAGCCAGCAGGCACGCCGCGCCAAGTCACCTTCGCCGACACGCAAGGCATCGACCTCGCCTCGCTCTCTGAGCCCAAGCTCATCACCTACAAGAGCTTCGACGGCCTCGAAATCCCCGCGTTCATGTACCTCCCCCAAGACTGGAAGCCCGGCAAGCCCGTGCCCTTCGTCGTCGACTATCACGGCGGTCCCGAAGGTCAGCACCGTCCCGGCTTTGATCGCGAAGCCCAGTACCTCATCAGCGAAGGCTTCGGTCTGCTCCTGCCCAACGTGCGCGGCAGCAGCGGCTATGGTCGCAACTTCCAGATGATGGACGACTACAAGAAGCGCTGGGACAGCGTAAAGGATGGCGTCTACGCAGCGCAGTGGCTCGTCGATCAGGGCTACGCCACCGCAGGCAAGATCAGCTCCTACGGCGGCAGCTACGGCGGCTTCATGTCCGTCGCGACGCTCGTTGAAGACACCGAGCGCGTCGAACGCGGCGAAGCCAAGCAGCGTCTCTTCGGCGCAGGCTGCAAGGTCGTCGGCATCGTCAACTTCCAGACGTTCCTGCAGAACACCGCCGGCTACCGCCGCAAGCTGCGCGAAGCCGAGTACGGCCCGCTCAGCGATCCCGAGTTTCTCGACAGCGTCAGCCCGCTGCTCCGCGCCGACAAGATCAACGCGCCGATGATGCTCGCGCACGGCCTCAACGACCCGCGCGTGCCCGTGGGCGAAGCGATGCAGCTCGCCGAAGCCCTCCAGCGCCGAGGCTACGACCCCGAACAGGTCTACTTCCACGACGAAGGCCACGGCTTCGCCAAGCTCGAAAACCGCCTGCTCTTCCAGAAGCGCCTCTCACGCTTCCTCAAGAAGAACATCGGCCAGTAACGCTCGCGTCACAGCCCCGTCATCGACCGCACAATCTTCTCGAGTTCTGCGGGTACCGGCATCACGCTCAGCCGCGAACTCTTGACCAGCGCAAACTCCGCGAATCGCTTGTCGGCTTTGATCGCCGCAAGCGTCAGCGGAGTTTTCGCTTGTTTGAGCGGCGCGAGATCAACCACCGGCGCCTTGGGCTTGCCCTCATCGTTCACGCCCGGCTGCGACGGGTCTTCATACGCCGCCTTGGTCACTTTCGCGAGGCCCACAATCGCCTTCTCATCGCCCGTGTGATAGATGAACGCCTGATCGCCCGCCTTCATCGCGCGCAAGTGAATCCGCGCCTGCGGATTCGCCACGCCCGTCCACACGCATGTCTTCTCGCGCTGCAAATCCGCGAAGCTGTACTCGCTCGGCTCGGTCTTCACCAGATACATCGCCATCACAGGCCTCCCGCCGACGTCCACGAAAGAGCGTCGATGAAAAAAGGGCCGGCACATGCCAGCCCTTCATCATTCGCTCAATTGTCTATCGCAGAGGCAAGCGCCTTACGCCGGATCCTTGGGGGCGTCGGTCTTCTCACCCTTCTTGCAGCACTTCTCGCCCTTGTCGCACGCGCTCGCGTCGCATCCCTTCTTCTCGCTCACTGCGCCCGCCGCGACAACTTCACCTTCGCCGCACGACTTGTGATCGTGATCGCATCCCTCGTGCTTGTCGGCCACCGCACCAGCGGCAACGACATCATGCTGGTGATCTTCATGCCCGCAGCCCAGAGCGCAGTTGTGCTCGTCGGCAACCGGCATTGCCACCGCCGTCGGCGCGGCACACGTGCCCAGCGGGCAGCCCGTTGTGATGAGGTTGTACCCGCCAACGCCCACACCCAGCAGGCCTGCGACAACAGCGGTAATGCTGACAAGACTCGTGAGCTTCATGCGTATCTCCAGTTGCCGCCGCGCCGGGCGGGCTGAGGGTTGTACGTGCGTCAGTCGCAAGTGTGCTCGCGACCTTTCAACATTTCGGCACGATTGTACCAGAATCACCACGATCTGAGAATGCAATCCCAGGAACTTCCAACCGGGGCAAGTGCTGGTTTTCGGCCTGTGATCGGTATGGCGAGTGACGAGCCGTCCCACGCCGCACATCGCGCACCAATCGCGCGTTTCTTTCCGGACGGTCGTTCAGTCGCGTCCCGCGCGGGTCGATATCCACGACATCCGGTGCGGCGCGATGCCGACCCGGCCACACGTCATGCGCCTCGCCCCCGCGAGGCAGGAGATTGGTCGCCATGGCAAGCGAACGCCGTCGAGCCACGCCGCTGAACCAGCCTGAAGAAGGCCAGACGCCCGCCAACGCGCCCGCCGCGCCGGGCGAGCAGGACGACATGCTGCGCATGCTGGGCGAGTTTGAAACGGGCCTGGGCTCGCTCAAACAGCTCTTCATTCAGCGGCAAACGCTCCAGAGCCAGCTCAAGGCGCGCGAAGACGAACTCGCGCAGCGCGACGTGCAGCTTGCCGCCAAGACCAGCGAGCTCGAAACGCTCATGCGCCAATTTGAAGCGCAGGCCCACGAACTCGACGCCTCACGCGCCGACCTCGCGCAGCGCGAAGAGCAGGTCAAGCATCAGCGCGCGGAACTGGAGAAGACCGCCCAGAACCTGCAGCAGACCCACGCGCGCAATCAGGCTGATGTCGACGCCGCGCGGGCCGATGTGAACAAGCAGCGCGATTCCCTCGCCGCGCAGTCGCAGGAACTGCAGCGCCGCAGCGATGAACTGGCGGAGCAGGCCAAGATGCTGCACGCCGCGGGCGACAAGCTCGAATCGCGTTCGCGCGAACTCGCGCAGCAGGCGCAGCAACTCGAGAACGAACGCAAGGAACTCGAAAAGCTCCGCGCCGATCTTGCGAAGCGAGAAACCCAGCTTGCCAAAGCCCAGAGTGAGTTTGGCGATGCCACCAAGCGTTTGGCCGAGATGGAAAAAACGCTCGCCAGCGAGCGCGAGCGCCACGCCGCCGCGTCGCGTCAACTGAGCGAAGAGCACGCCACCGCGCTGCAGCGCATTGACAAGCAGTTGCAGGAAGCCGTGGCCAGCGCCAAGAAATGGCAGGCCGAAAGCGGCAAGTGGGAAACGCAGTCGCAGCGCAGCGCGAGCGAAGCACAGACGCTTGCCAAGCAGGCCGCCGATGCGCAGCAACTCGCCACGCAGCACGAGAAGTCCGCTGCCGAATGGCAAACGAAAGCCACGCAAGCCGAGGGCAAAGCCGCGGAGTTTGAGAAGCAGGCCCAGTATCAAGCCCATGTCGCGAGCGACGCTTCCGAGAAGTTCGCCCGCGTCGCCCGCCGATTCGACGAACTGACCGTCGAGCTGCGTGATGCACGCGAGAAGCTCGCCAGCACGATTGCCGAACTGGAACTCAAGTCATCCAGCGCCGCCACACTCGAATCCCGCGTCGAAGAAAAGTCGCGTGAAGTCGATCAGCTCGCCAAGCTGCTCGACGAAGTGCGCGCTCATAACGCCTCGCAGACGCAGGCCCTCGCGCAGCACACCGCAACCATCGACGAGCAGAGCAAGTCCATCGCCTCGCTGCAGCACGAACTCGACGGCGTCCGCAGCGGCGCCGGATCACTTGAACAGAAGTTGCTCACAGCGACGCAGGAGCTCACGCAGCTTCGCGACAAGTTCAACGCCGCCACAAAGGACGCCGCCAGCGCATCCAAGTCCGCCGCGCAACTTCGCGAGCAGAACAAGCAGCTTGAAGATCAAGTCGGCAACCTCTGGCAAATGATCAGCCAGGAGCAGGCCGCCGCCAGTGACGCCGCCGGCAAGTGGAAAGCCGAAGTTGAAGCCAAGCGCAAGCAGTACGAAGAGTCACAGGCGCAGCTCGACGCGCGAGGCCGCGAACTCGCCGCCGCACTGCGAGAAGTGGAACGCCTCAAGGCCGAAGCCGCCGCGTTTGTCCGCGAGCGCGAAGAAATCAGCGTGCGCCACGCGAAGGAGCGCGAGCAGCTCATCGCCGACCTGCACGCCAAGCTCTCGGAAGAGCGTTTGACGTGGGAAAAAGCCGCGAAAACGACACTCGACGCTGCCGTCGCCGAGGCCCGCAGCCAGAGCCAGATGGGCGTGAACGAGCGCGTGAGCCAGCTCACCAAGCAGCTTGATCACGAGCGTGACGAGAAGCAACATCTCGTGACCAACCTGCGCGAAGTGGTGGAGGAGTACGAGCAACTCTGGGGCCTCGAACGCGGCGAAGCCGCACGCCTGCACGAAGTCGCGTCGCGCCTGCAAGGCGAGACCGGCGAAGCCGATCAGGTCGTGAACATGCTCCGCATGAAGCTCAAAGAGGAAGTCGAGCACCGCAAGGTGACGCGCGAACAGATCGAAGACATGTCCACGCGACTCGAAGAAGCCGCGGCACGTATCGATCAGCTTGAAGGCGAACTGCGCACCGCCGCAACCACTTCTCGCACGAGTCACGCCGTCAGCGATGACGACACGCCCCGCCTCCACGTCGCTTCCGCCGGCTGGCGCAGCCCCGAATCCGTCGCACGCCGCGACCAGCGCGTGCAGCTCATGCGCCGCCTTGTTCGCGAGCAGGCCGACAAGGTCCGCAAGGGTGGCGAAGCTCTCCGTCGCCGGTACGAACAGACCGAACAGGTACTCAAGCACCGCGCCGAACTCGCGAGCGCGCGTCAGCGCATCATCGAAGCTGAGCAGCGCCTGCAAAGCTCCAAAGCGAAGACCAAGTCCAGCGTGCTCATGCTCAGTGCTGTCGCGACCGTCGCCATCCTGGGCGGCTTGTCGTGGGCGCTCGCGCAGCAGCTCGCTCCCGCGCGATTCATGGCGACATCTATGATCGCCGCGGATGGTCGCGGCCGCGAACTCAACGCGAAGGAACTCGCCGAGTGGGAGGCATACCACAAGAAGGTGCTCAGCGATCCTCGCTTCCACCAGATGGCAGGCGAGCGCTACGCACGCGTCGGCATGGCTGAGCTTTCGAGTCCCGCCGCCGTCAAGCAGCTCATCGACACACGCGTGAACGCCGACCAGCGCAACCCGGGCGAAATGGTCCTCACAATGACCGGCTACGGCTCAACCCGCACCGAGCGCGAACTCGATGTGCTCACCGTCGCCTTCACCGCGCAGGCCAACGCCGCACAAACTGCACGCGTCGACGGCAGCGTGACCAAGATCGTCGAAGCCGCCAAGACAGGCAACGAACCGCTCGACAACACGCGTCTCTACTGGGCCCTCGCGATGCTGGGCACGGGCCTCGTCGTCTGCTTCGGCACCGCAATGCTCCTCTGGAAGAAGCTCTCGGGTGCCAAGACCAAGTTCGAGCACGACACACAAGTCGCGCAGCTCCTCGACGACGCGAAGTGGGGTACGCCCGACTTCATCAAGGACACCGAAGTGCCCAAGGAAAAGCAGAACGATCATCAGCGCCGCGCGGCTTGATGCATCAGTCAATCACGCAAGCGATCAAGGGGCTGCACACGCGGCCCCTTGTTGCATTTCGGAGCATCAAGGAAAAAGCCCTCGCATCCGCAAGGGCTTCTCTCCTCTCATCGATTGTCAGAGCCGTCGCGCAACTCACGCCGTGCCGATCAGCACCACGCGCTGCATGCTGGCCGGAGCGTTGATCGCCGCGACAACCAGCGCCACGCGCGTGCCCGCCGAAACTTGAGCGATGGGCGTCGTCTGCGTCTGCACGCCGCCATCCAGCTTCGCAAGTTCGCGCACCACGTTGTTGTTCGCGTCGAGTTCCACTAGGCGGTAGTTTTCCTTCTCGTTCGCCGGGAGCCCCGCGGCAAAGACGCGTGCCTGAGGCCAATCCGGGTGCGTCACGATCGCGACTCGGCCTTCAAATCCCGCTTCATTTGCGGTCAGATGAACGCGCTTGGTCGCGGGGTCAAAGATCGCGTCATCAAACTCCGAGCTGAACCCGGTCACATAGTCATTCAGCGCTTGGTTGTTGCCCTTGCCCGTGGTCACCGTCTTGTTGTTCTGCACAACATACAGGAACGAGCCCGTCAGCACCACGCACGCCGTGAGCAAGCCCAGCGACGTAGCCCGCCACATCGAGCCGCTCCGCTTGCGATGGCCCGTATCCACCAGTTCCATGTGCGCATCGGCCTGAGCCAGCTCAGCATCGACAATAGCGACATTCACCGCGTCGATGACACGATGCCGCAGCCCTTCGGGCGGCTGCACCTGGGGCAGCAGTTCGCCGCCGCCGCTCCAGCGCGCCTGCTCCGCAATCACGTGCCTGCGGATCGATTCGGGCGCGACCGCCAAGGCCTTGTCAAAGGCCTGCTGGTCGTCCTGATCAAGCAGGCCGAGGGCGGCGAGGTTGGCATTTTCGAGCAATTCACGCAAAGTCATACCGTCATCTCCTCGCCAGTCCTTTCACGAAGTCGGACCAGCGCCCTGCTGAGCGCGCTCTTGATGGTGCCAAGAGGCGTATTCAGCTCCTCCCCGATCTGTCGAAGCGTCTGTCCGCCCAGATATGCCCGTTTCACAACGGTCTTCTGAAGTTCGGGCAACGCATCAATGCGTTTCATCAATCCAACCATCCGGTCATCCTGATCCATGCGCGAGGCCGACTGCGACGCCTCAGGCGCGGCTGTGGAAAGCGGGTGATCCAAACTGGTAGCCTTCAGCCGAGCGCGATTGCGCCGCAGCTTGTCCACCAAGTGACGCCGGCTGATGAGCATGACCCATGTCACCAGCGCCGCTTTGTCCTGGTCGTACCGACCTGCCGTCCTCCACAGACGGATGAACACTTCCTGCACTGCATCTTCGGCTTCGGTCTTGGACGGAAGCGCCTGCACGGCCATGCGGTACACCAGCGAACCAAACCGGTCGTAGAGTTCTGCGATTGCAGCCTCTTCGTTCGCCGCCACGCGCTGCATCAGCGCCATGTCGGCACGGGTCGGATCGGGCTGGGACCTGCCTGCCCCCATGAGTAGAGTCCTGCGAGCTTCCATTTGCTGACCGGTCAGCCGAGTATGAACATACCTGACTGAATCCGAAACACAGCGAAAGTTGTGTCGGTTCCTGATACGCAGCCAGCGACCAAGGGGTTGCCGGGAGCATCAGAAATACGTCATCTGCAAGGGCTTATTGCCGACGTCACACATTGTTCATAAGTACGTGTTGTGTAAGGGTGTTGCAATTCTTGAAATCTTCCTTGTGCCTTTCCCGAAATCTGTTAAACTGTGCCCCGTCCCGGGAGGGCACCAGGTCAAGGAACAACGTTCCAACACTTGGTTATGTATCGCAGAACAGGAACAGGCAAGCGATGCAGACTCGTGGAAACATCCTCAATCGCAGTAGTCCGCAGCGCACGCGCGGCGGATTCACGCTGCTTGATGTGCTTGTGAGCATCGCGGTCATCGCGCTGCTCATCGCGATGTTGCTGCCCAGCCTGCAGAAAACCAGCGAAGCCGCCCGTCGCGTCGTGTGCCAGAGCAACATCCGCCAACTCGGCATTGGCGTGCTGACCTACTCCGACGATTACCAAGGCTACCTGCCCCCCAGCGCATATCTCGGCTCCGACATCGCCCAAAAGATGCCGCAGCAGATGATTACTGCTCGCCTCGACAGCAATTTGCAAGATCAACTCGGCACCGAAAAAGCTTGGGATGGTCTGGGCATTCTCTACGCTGCGGATTACACCACGAGCCCGCAGGTTTTCTACTGCCCTAGCCACCGTGGCCTCAACGCCTTCCGTGACTACGCCAACCGCTGGAATGGTGAAGAAGGCCAAATCGTCATCAACTTTCACTACCGCGGCGAAGGCCCCGTGGGCGTCAGTCGCACGGGAAGCCAGCCCGCTGGCACGACGAACCTGCTTGCCGCCATCGATCCCAAGCAGACCAGTCTGATCGCTGATGGCATGCGCGTCCGCACCGACTTCAATCACGAAGTTGGCGCCAACTTCTTCCGCGCCGATTTGTCCGTCCTCTGGTTCTCCGATCCCGGTCGCCGCCTCCTCGCCGCTTTGCCGACCGATCTCAACAACGCCAGCGCGATGACGGTGACCAATGCCTGGGCGTGGTACGACCGCACGTCGTCAATCCCGGCGGCTGATCCGACCATCGACTAATCACTTGCCGTCTCTGACGCACTCCCAAACGCAGCGTTTTTCGCCTGCGAAGCGACGTTTCATTCCCGTAACGCTCGCGTTTCCGCCGCATCTCACGGCCATGCTCACGCCGACATCGCTCCAATCCACCTTGGCCCAAGGCCGCTTCTACGCCGACTACGTCGCCACCGGCACGCCCGACCAGCAGCAATCCTGGCGCGCCTTCCACGCCAAAGTCCAGCTCGACGCCTCGCAGCGCGACGTTCTCGCCAGCATAACGCGCCGCGTCAATATCCTCGTCATCTCCGGCACCTGGTGCGGCGACTGCGTGCAGCAAGTCCCGATGCTCGACCACATCACGCAGGCCAACCCCTCGGTGCTGCACCTGCGATTGGTCGATCGCGACGAGCACAAGGCTCTCTCCGACGCGGTCAAAATCTGTGGCGGCAACCGCGTGCCCACCGTTCTCTTCCTCAACGAAGATTTCGAGTTTTTGAGCCTCTACGGCGACAAATCCATCGCGCGTCTCCGCGCCCAAGCCAAGACGGCCCTCGGAGCCGCCTGCATGCTGCCCGGTGCTCCGGTCCCGGCCGACGAGATCGCGGCCACGTTGCAGGATTGGATCAACGAAGTCGAACGAGCCCACCTGATCGCCCGCCTCAGCCCGCGCCTTCGCCAGCGGCACGACGACTGAAAACCGCCAGCTGCCGCCAGATATGGGGTACTCCAGCGTTTATCGGAGACGCACCCGCAGAAAACCTCGTGATTTTTGACGTCACAGGCAACGTAACCCCTTGACACTGCGAAAGATTTCGCGGATCGTACAACAAGTCATTGGGAGTCTGAGAGAGAGACCACCCTCTGACAATCAGGTAATCCAGCGCATGCCGCGCTGGTGATGTTGCGAGTTGTGCTCGCCGCGTCGTAACCGTGTCGCCGCGCTAACACGTGAAGTGCGTCGGAACGGTGTCGTTCATGTGTGCCTCGCCGGAAGGCGTGGCGTTAGAGGAGAGACAGAAATGCAGAAGACTCTTTTGAGCGTGGCGCTCGTCGCCATGGTGGCCGGTTCGGCCAACGCCGCGGTGGTGTACAACCGCTCCGTCCCCGCTGGCCCCGCCCAGCGCTTCAACCCGGGCGCCTGGCAGGGAGACGTCGATGCCGGCCTGCCCGCCAGCACGCAGCAGATGATCCACTGGGATGACATCGGCGTCGATCCTGCCGCCATGGGTTCCAACACGGCTCTGCAGGTCACGAAGATCACGATCGGCCTCCGTCGCCTCGCGAACGCTCCCGCCAACACCGTGAACATCTTCGCGTCGCAGTACAACGCTGCCGCGACCAACCTTGACGACCTGCTCGGCGCCGCTGCGACGCAACGTGTGATTGTGGTGGGCGGC
>DATGWV010000234.1:0-5627 GCA_035299305.1 Phycisphaerales bacterium
TGGCGCAGTTGCGTGAGCATGCGCCGGTGTGCGAGAACGATGTGTATGAGCGCATCAGTCTGGCGCGAGGGCTGGCGAGCAGGAACCTTTTGGGTGGGACAGGGCCGGAGGCGGTGAGGGCGGCGTTGGAGGCGGCGAAGAAGATGTGATTCGTGCGGGGATTTGTGAGAAGGACAACGCCCCGCATTGGTGTGATGCGGGGCGTTTTTGTTGTTGATTGAGGTTGGAATGCGGCCACCCCGGAAGGGGCGGGCCACCGAAGGCTCAGGGATTGCCGGCGACTTTGGCGGCGTCGGCGGCGGTGCGGGCTTTGAGGAGGACGACGGCGGCTTCGACTTGGAGGTCGATGCCCTTGGTCACCAGGTCGTCGGGGTTGGGTTGTTCGGTCTGGTCCTGACGCTGGACGATGCCCAGTTCGTTGATGGGCAGGACGTCGGCGTTGCGACGCAGGGTGCTGGCCTTGCTAATTTGCTCCGGGAGCATTTCCACGTGCATGTTGGGCTCGACGCCCCACACGGCTTTACCGGGGCGCTTGTGGATGATGCTGCGGTCGGGGAGCATGTAGTGAGCGGTGGTGAGTTTGAGGTAGGCGTTGCTGGCGACGGGCCAGACGTTTTGCACGCTGCCTTTGCCAAAGCTGCGCTGGCCCAGCACGAGGGCGTCGATGTCGCGGGTCTTGCTGTAGACGCTGACTGCACCGCTGACGATTTCGCTGGCGCTCGCGCTGCTTTCGTTCACGAGGACGACGACGGGAATGTCGCTGAGCGTGGCGCGCTTGGCGTTGGTGTACCACTCGGTTTCTTCGATGCCGCCGGCTTTGCGGGCGCTGACGATGGCTTCGTGATCGAAGGGGAGGAAGCGCTGGGCGATCATGCCGGCTTGGTCGAGCAGGCCGCCCGGGTTGAAGCGCAGATCGAAGACGAGGCCCTTGAGGCCTGACTGTTTCATCTGGCGGATGGCGTTGTCGAGTTCGTCGGTTGAGGTGTCGGCGAACTGGCTGAGGCGGACGTAGCCGATCTGGGCTTCCTTGTCGACGAACCAGTCCCAGGCGTCTTCGCGGATGCCGTTGCGCTTCCAGCCCTTGATGCTGGGGACTTTGATCGTGGCGCGGCCCAGGGCGAACTCGAGGTACTGGGTTTCGGGCTTGCCAGCTTCGTAGCCCTCGTCGTCGGTGGTGTTGTCGGTGGGCGACGCGGGGTCGTCGCTGCGCTCGATGCTGAGGGTGACCTGCGTGCCTTCGCGGCCCGTGATCAGATCGACGACCTGGTCGAGCGAGAGGCCGAAGATGCTCTTGCCGTCGACCTTGGTGATGATGTCGCCCGGGTGGAGGCCGGCGCGGTGAGCGGGCGTGCCTTCGAGGGGCGTGACGACTTTCACGCGCTGGTCGGGGTCCATTTCAATCTGCACGCCAACGCCCACGAAGCGGCCCTGCGTGTTGCGGTTGAAGCGGGCGACTTCGTCGGGCCAGATGATGGTGCTGTATTCGTCGAGCTTGGCGAAGGCGCCGACGCCGAACTCGTGGAGGAGAGCGGCAACGGGGACGCGCACGCTGGCTTCGTTGGCGGCGAGGACGCGGTCGAGCATGCTTTCGATGGCGAAGGCGTCGTACTGCTGCGGAGCCTGCGTCAAGTTGCGCTGCTCACGCGTGACGGCGTCGAGCATGGCGCGGCGAAGTTCTTCGTTCTTAAGGCCGGCAAAGTCGAGCGAGGCCTGCAGGTCGGTTGTGGTGTACATCACGCGCAGGGTCTCGAGGCCTGCGCCCAAGAGTTGGTTGATGGGCACTTGATCGACGTGTTCGCGCGAGCGTTGGAGGCTGTTGAGGATGATCTCGCGCGAGACGCCGGCGAGGCGTTCGCGGTAGTCGCCGCCGACGGGGTTGTAGGCGGGAAGTTCTTTGTCGCCGCGTGCTTTGCGGCGTTCGTTGTTGAGTTCCCAGAGGCGCTGGGGGACGTAGAGACGCAGCATTTCCTGACGCTGGGCCATGCGGCGGACGTCGTTGCGGTAGGTGCCTGCGACGTCGTTGAGTGCGTCGAGGAGGACGAAGAGTTCAGTGGCATCGAGGACGCGATTTTCGCTTTCGGCCTGCTTGGCCATGGTGAGGGCGCGATCGCGCAGCATCATGACGCGGTCGAGTTGGAGGACAGCGTTGTCGTCCTTCATGACGAACTGGAGCTCGATGGCTTTGCCCAGGGCCTTGGCGACATTGGTGACGGTCTGCTCGTCGTTGAGGAGCTTGTCCATCTCGTCGCGAATCTTGGTGACTTCAGCTTCGCGATCGACCTCGCGCTGTTGGATGTTGATGGTGTAAGCCTTCACCGCGCTGGTGACGGATTCGCCGGCGTCGACGATTTTGCCTTCGTCGACGAGCTTGAAGAGACGGTCGACTTCCTTCTCATCGCCGGTGCGGGCGGCGTCCCAGACGCTGGTGCCCCAGGCGGCGACGGTCATCTGGCGGTTGGCGTGCTTTTCGGCGGGGCGATTGACGCGGAGGCCGGGCTCGGGCACGACGCTGGACTGGGCGGTGGCGAGTGATGCATGCGACAACGCAGCCGCCGCCACGAAGAGAGCGAGCGAAGGCTTCACGCGAGCAAACAAACGCATGTGTCATCTCCTGCGGCGGGCATCCGCATCTGTCTGAGGCATCCGCCGCCTCGTCCACCCGGGGGACCTGTCACGTGCGACGCATACAAGCGTCACGCGTTCGCGAGCAATCGACCAAACGCCCACGTTCAAACATCTTGAGCGTAACAGCGGTGGCGACTCTCCGCTATCGGACATCCATACGCGGAAAGTTCGGTTCTGTGTTCGCGTTTGGCGGTGAGTTGTTCGCCGGGAGTATGCGGACGTTTCCGGCAATCGGGGGATTGCGGCGACGCGCATCACTGGGGCTTGGCGTGGGGGGATTCGCCCCGCGAAATCGCTTGGCCTGCGCCGGTTTTGACGGTTTCTCGCATGAATGCCTGGTACTTGTCGTTCAGGCTTTCGGTTGGGATACCTGTGTAGAGGCTGAGCACGTCGATACCGCGGCGGCGCATGGCGTGAATGGAGGCGGAGCGGCCGCCGAGCTTCTCGCGGATGGTGCTGCGCAGCGTGCCGCGGTGGGCGTCGTTGACCATGCGCGTGAAGGGCTCGCGGTATGCGCCGTTGTCGCCTTCCATGAGGAAGAGGGTGAGGGCCCAGACTTGTGCGTAGTAGTCGAGGGGGCTGTCGCCACCACGTGACATGAGGTCTTGGGGGGCTTCGCGGAGGAGTTCACCCAGTGAGAGAAGACGCTCTTCGGCGACGGTTTCGCGGAGTTGGCCGAAGCGTTCCCAGTTGGCCCAGGGGAGGAACTGAGGCGTGGTGCGGTCGCTGGTGGTCCAGCGGAAACCTTCCATGTAAGTGGCGATGCCCTCTTCGTAGATAATCGGGAGCGGGTCTTCGAAGTTGTTTTGCGTGTACTGGTGCCAGCCTTCGTGGGCGGCGATGGTGAAGGTGTCGCGACGACCGATGTCCCAGAGGATGGCGCGGCCACGAGCGGCGAAACCACCACGCGCGATTTGGAGGTAGGGATCGGCGTCAGAGCCCATGACGCGCATGGTGAGACGCTCCCACTGCGGCCGATTTCCCATGATGTAGGTTTCCATGGGGGCGTCGGGTGAGGGGAGCGAGACGAGGGCGGAGGTGTAGTGCTTGAGGGCGGCCTCCGCGAAGGTGGGCAGGCGGGTGAGCATGGCCTCGCTGGAGGCGGTGGTGTAGATGCGGTAGTTGGGCGTGCTGATGAGTTTGCCGGGCGTGGTTTCGAAGGTCCATGCCTCGCTGGTGACGGACATGGCCGCCGGTTCAGTGACGGGCGCGGGTTCGGTGATGATGCCCATCGCGCCGCTGGTGGTTGTTGGCGAGGGGGCTGTGCGCGAGTCGCTGGTGCAGGCGGCGATAAAGGCGAGGCCCGCAGATGCGACGACCGCAGCGGCGCGAAGCAGCGTTGGGACGGGCGTGGGCCCGCCAGATCGCGATGAGAAACGGGAGAGCATCATGTTTATGATGTTCATGCGAACTCCGCTGAGGCCATGCGACCGCGTGCAAGACTGTCAATGTACGGTTCGCGGGTGCCAGCGGTTGGATGCCATCGGCACAAATCGGCGACGTGGGAGCAGAGATTTCGCGGGGTCGGCGAGTGCGGGCGGCGCGTCAGCAGAGGGCGGCACCGTGCTTGCACCAAACATCTTGCTTGGCGAAGGCGTCGCGACGGTCGGGGAAATCGAGGCGGAGGTGACAGCCGCGGCTTTCTTCGCGCCAGAGGGCGGCGCGGGCCATGACTGCGCCGACCAAGAGCATGTTCTGGGTTTCCCAGCCGAAGGGTTCGTCGAAGATTTTGTCGAGGGTGTAGCGGCCCCAGAAGTCGAACATCTCGGCGACGCCTTGAAGCTTGGCGCTGGTGCGTTCGATGCCGACGTTCTTCCACATCGCGCTGCGGAGGCTGCTGCGCACGTCGGTCAGGTCGAGTTCGCCGCGATCGCTGGGGCGAATGTCGCTGACGATGCTGACGGGGCCGGGACGCGGGAGGCTGCGCGAACCGTTCCAGCCATCGGCGGCGGCTTCGCCGGCAATGGCGCCGAAGACGAGGCCTTCGAGGAGTGAGTTGCTGGCGAGGCGATTGGCGCCGTGGAGGCCTGTGCTGGCGACTTCGCCTGCGGCGAGCAGGCCCGGCACGTTGGTGCGGGCGCGGGCGTCGGTTTTCACTCCCCCCACCATGTAGTGCGCGGCGGGGTGAATGGGGATGAGATCGGTCTGGGCGTTGAGGTCAAACTTTTTGAGGAGTTCGGCGAAGCCCAGGAAGCGTTCGTTGATGCCGGCGATGTGGCGGCAGTCGAGGTAGACCTTGCCGCCGCCTTGGCGGGCGAGCTGGCGCACGATGGCTTGGCTCACGATGTCGCGCGGGGCGAGTTCGGCCATGGGGTGGACGCCCAGCATGAAGCGGTTCTTGCCTTCGTCGAGCAAGTACGCACCGGCGCCGCGGATGGCTTCAGTGATGAGGCTGCGCGATGCACCGGCGAGGTAGAGCGTCGTGGGATGGAACTGCATGTAGGCCATGTCGGCGAGGGTTGCGCCGGCGCGGTAGGCCATGGCGAGTCCGTCGGCGGTGGCTTGGGGCGGGTTGGTGGTTTCGCGGAAGAGGACGCCACTGCCGCCGGCGGCGAGGATGGTGCTGCGGGCCCAGATCATTTGAAGGCCGAACTTGGGATGGTGCGTAATTGCGCCCATGACGGGCGCGCCTTCGCTGTCGTTGGGCGTAATGAGATCGAGGGCGAAGCAGTTGGCGAAAACGCGGATGCCCGGCGTTTGCTTGACGCGATCGAGGAGGACGCGCTGGACTTCCGCGCCGGTGGCGTCGCCTCCGGCGTGGATGATGCGGTGGGCGGCATGACCACCTTCGCGGCCCAACATGACTTTGCCGCCTTCGTCGCGATCGACGCGCATGCCCCATGAGAACATCTCGTCGATTCGCTTGGGGCCTTGCTCGACGACGAGACGCACGACGGATTCATCGCAAGCGCCGGCACCGGCGATGAGCGTGTCTTGCACGTGGCTTTCGATTGTGTCTTTGGGATCGAGAACGGTGGCGACGCCGCCTTGGGCCCAGGCGG
>DATGWV010000235.1:0-2110 GCA_035299305.1 Phycisphaerales bacterium
CCCTTGCCAGCGGCGAGCTTCATCACTTCGCCCACAAGTCGGCCCACCGCCTGCACCTTACCGCTGCGCACATCATCCGCGACTTTCGGATTCGCCGCGATCACCTGATCAATCGCCGCGCCGATGGCGGCATCGTCACGAACGATGAGCAGATTCTTTTCACGTGCTATCTGCTCCACGCGTTCCAACGACTCGTGCCACCGACCGCTGCTCTGAGCGGTCGGTGCATTCACCGCGGCAACGTCAACCCGCGAAGCATCACACAACACGTCAAACAGCTCATCGACGGCCTGATTGCCCAACTTGCCCTGCTCGCGCAGCATGCCGATCGCCGCTGCTTCGAATGGCGTGATGCCCAGTTCGCTCGCGAGCACGCCTCGTTCGTTCGCGCGTTTGAACGCCTGTTGCAGCACCATGTTCGCCGCGACCTTGCCCGCGCGCGGGCGATCAAGCCCCTGCAGCGTGAGCGTGTCGACAATCTGCTCGTAGAAGAAACACACGTCGCGTTCCTCGACCAGCGCAAACGCCTCCTTCACGCCCAATCCCGCCTCATTCACGTAACGCTCAAAGCGCTGCATGGGCAGTTCAGGCACGCTCGCGCGCACGCGAGCTTTCCACGCATCATCAATGCGTAGGGTGAGAATGTCAGGATCGGGGAAGTACCGATAGTCCTGCGCGTCTTCCTTCTCGCGCTGCACGAACGTGCGATTGGCGTGATCATCCCAGCCGCGCGTGACTTTCGTGCTCGGGCCCATCTCGCGCCCATCTTGCACCCAGCGCCCCGGCTGATCGCGAAGCTCCGCGTCAATTGCGCCCTTGATGCTCTTGAAGCTGTTGAGGTTCTTTACTTCCACGATGGGCGTCTTGATCACGCGTCCATCGCGCAGCGTGAGCACGCAGTTGATGTTGGGCTCAAAACGCATGTGCCCCTTCTGCATCACGCCCTCGGAAACACCCAGAAACCGGCAAACGTTACGAAGCAGCTTCGCGAACAGCACTACATCTTCGGCGTTGTCAAAATCCGGCTGCGTCACGATCTCCAGCAGCGGCGTGCCAGCGCGGTTGTAATCCGCGATGGAGTATTCAATCGCAAAGCCGCCCGGGGCCTCGTGCATCAACTTGCCGGCGTCTTCTTCGAGGTGCGCGCGGATGATGCCGATGCGCTTGCCGGGCTTGGTGAGATCGGGAAATCCCTTCTCGTCCACCGCCGGCAGATCAACGCTGCCGTCAAAGCACACGGGCAAGTCGTACTGACTGATCTGATACGCCTTGGGCAGATCGGGATAGAAGTAGCTCTTGCGATCCCATTTGGTCAGATCGGCAATGCTGCACCGCAGCGCGAACCCGACCATCATCGACATCTCGACTGCCTGCTTGTTCAGCACAGGCAGCGCGCCAGGTAACGCGAGCACGACAGGATCAATCAGCGTATTGGGCTCAACCTCGCCCACGCTCGCATGCGCCGGGCTCGCGACGCGCGAGAAAACCTTCGTGCGCGTGGCAAGTTCGACGTGGACTTCAAGGCCCACGACCAGCCGCACGGACGCGATCATGTCGAGTGAGCGGGACATGGCGGGGGGGAGAGAGCAGAGAACGGAGAACAGAGAACGGTGAGTCGCGAGCGACAACGGGTTTCCCGTTCTCCGCTCTCTGTTCTCCGTTCTCATTCCTTACGCCAGCACTTCAACCGACGAATACTGATCCAAGTTCACGTACACGATCTCGCCGTCATCCTTGCGGAGTTGCAGGCGGTCGAGCCACAGCTTCTTGTCCTTGCTGTGCGCAAACCAGCTGCCGGTCTTCATTTGCTCAAAGCCCAGCACGATGCCTTCGATGGCGGTGCTGAACGTGGGACGGCCGCTGCCCAGGTGGGGCACCTGTTGCGTGACGCGGACGCGCTGGCCGGTGGCGTATGCGGTGGAGGTGTTGGGAGACATGCGGTCGATTCTATCGCGCTTGCGGACGCGGCGCGGTCACTCGCAGGTGCCGCCCGCGAGCACGTTGAAGAACGAGGAAATGTCGCGATCATCGGGGAAAATGCCGTCGTTGTTGAAATCGATGGTGTTGCACGTGCCGCACGCGGAACCGGCCAGCACCGCGAAGAAGTCCG
>DATGWV010000236.1:0-11208 GCA_035299305.1 Phycisphaerales bacterium
CGCCCCGTTGCTCGCCGTGCTCGCCGTGCTCCCAGCGTTCGCCGCACTGCTCGCATTCTCCGCAGGCTTCGCAGTCGCACTCGCGTTGCCGCTCGCCGCTCCCTGCTCGCCGCTTCCCTTCTTCTCACACGCGCTCAGCACGCACCCCGCCGCCACCAGCATGCCCGCCACAACAGTCTGCACTCGCTTGTTCATGCTCAAAGTGTACCCTCCCGCATGCACACCCTCAGCCCGAGCGATGCCGTCACGCAATTGCTTGAGCAGCACGGCGGCAAGCTCCACGGCCTGGCCCTGCGCATCTGCGGCAACAAAGCGGACGCCGACGACCTCGTGCAAGACGTCTTCCTGCAAGCCTTCCGCAAGTGGCACACCTTCCGAGGCGACGCCTCGCCCACCACGTGGCTCTACACCATCGCGGTACGTGCCTGCCGCCGCAAGCTCAAACGCGCCAAGAAAGCCCCGCCGCCTGTTTCGCAACTCATGCCTTGGACCGAAACGCAGGTGACCGCCGTCGCCACGCGCGACGACAGCGACGACCCGCAGCGCCGCGAAGCCGTGCGCAACATTCAGGCTGCCATTGCCAACCTGCCCGAACACTTCCGCGTTCCCGTCATGCTCAAGGAAGTGCTCGAACTCTCCGTCGAGGAAACCGCCGCCGTGCTGGGCGTGAGCGAGAACACGGTCAAGACCCGCCTGCACCGCGCCCGCCTCGCCCTGCGCAAAGCGATGCTGTCCAAAGCTCCGCGCGTCACTGCCCCGCCGCCCATCTTTGAGAAGCAACTCTGCCTCGACCTGCTCAAAGCAAAGATGGCCGCGATGGACCAGGGCGGCGTCGCGCACGGCTTTGCCGTCCCGCAAGCGGAAATGTGCGCCCGCTGCCGCGCCGTTTTCCGGGAGCTCGACATCGTGCAGGACGCCTGCATGCAGATGTCCGCCGGCACGCTCCCCGCCGCGCTGCGAACGCGCATCGAGAAAGCCATCGCCGCGCGCGACGCAGCCGAATCCTCCCCGCGTGTGGGCAGAAAACCCGTGCGTCGCACCGCAAGACGCTGACGCAACCAGCGAAACTTCTCGCCGAGCGTGCTACCGTCGCCCCGCATGAAACGCATTCTTCACGTTGGCATGGGTCCGCTTGGTGTTCGCATTGTGCAAGACCTGCACGAGCGTGAAGTCGGCCACGTCGTCGCCGCCGTCGACAGCAGCCCCGCGCTCGCTGGCAGCAAGTTCGCCAAGCTCGTGGGCGGCGGGCCCGGCGTGAACCCCGAAATGAAGATCGCCGGCTCGCTCGACGAAGTCGACAACTGGTCGCAGATCGACTGCGCGGTTGTCACCACCGCCAGCGACCTCGCCAAGTGCGCCGACACACTGCGCTACCTCCTCAAGAAGGGCAAGCCCGTCGTCAGCACCTGCGAAGAACTCGTCTACCCCTGGCTCCGCCACGTGGGCCTTGCCGAAGAACTCGACGAACTGGCCATCGCGCGAGGCGGCCGCCTCCTGGGCACGGGCGTCAACCCCGGCTTCCTCATGGATGCCCTGCCCGCGTTCGTCACATGCGTCAGCAAGAGCGTGCGCAGCGTGAAGGTGCAGCGCGTGCAAGATGCCAGCGTCCGCCGCATCCCCTTCCAGCAGAAGATCGGCGCGGGCCTCGATGACGCCGCCTTCAACGCCAAAGTCCGCGATGGCTCGCTGCGTCACGTGGGCCTGGGTGAGAGCCTGCACTTCCTCGCGCATTACCTGGGCCTCACCATCGAACGCTGGGACGAAGACCTCGCCCCCGTCCGCGCTGACCGCGACGTCGTCAGCGGCGTTGGCCCCATCCCCCGCGGCAAGATCGCCGGCGTCCGCCAGATCGCCCGCGGCTACCACGACGAACGCGTGGTCGTCAGCCTCGAATTCATCGCCGCCGTGGGCCACCAGGAAAGTTTCGACCGCATCGTCGTCGACGGCGAACCCCCGCTGGATGTCATCATCCCCGGCGGCGTCCACGGCGACGTCGCCACCAGCAGCATCGTTATCAACAGCATCCCGCGCATCATGGAAGCCAAGCCCGGCCTGCACACGATGGCGACCATCGCGCCGCCGTTCTTCGTCCGCCGGACACTCTGATCAGCAGCAGTCACCACGCGTGGTATCGTCATCCGATGGAGAGAGGGGACATAGATGAACTGGGCACGAAAAGGCAAGCCAACGTCTGAAGCGGAAGTGATCGCTTTCGAGCAACGCATTGGCGCAACATTACCTGCGGACTACAGAGCTTTTCTCGTGACACACAACGGGGGCAAGCCAACCACGCCGTACTTTTCGTATCCGGGAGCCGACGGCAAGCCGGATCCGACATGGGTGACGCGCTTTGGCGAACTTGGCTTGAGTGCGAGCGATCTGAACAGCATCGAGTATCGCCCTGACTACTACGACGATGATCTTCCCAAAGACACCGTGGTCATCGCGCACGCTGCGTCGAACGATGTTGTGCTCCTGTATGTCCGAGGTGAGCGTGCAGGCCAGGTGTGGTACAAGTGCTTTGGCATGTGCGCTGAAGAGGGCGTCCCCGAAGAGCAGTTGTACTTTGTCGCAAATTCCTTCGATGCATTTATCTCGATGCTGAGAAAAGACATGTAGCCGGCACAGCGCGGTGGCCATCGCCCCGCTGTTCTTCGTGCGAAGGATGCTGCAACGCATCAACGAGCCCGAGCGCAAGCGAGGGACACCAGCGGCGAACAGAGAACGGGCAGCAAAGGCCACGCCAGCATTCGTCCGGACTACCCCAAACGGCTCTCACCGTGCCACCACTCCGCCGGCTCTGCAGCGAAGTGGTGCAAGCATCCCCCTGCCAATACCAAGGCAGCCCCACGCGGACCCTCGCCCCCATGTCCGCGTTTTCGCACGCCCGCCTGCACTCCCCCCCACCCGTGTCACAATAACGCCCGCACAACCCTCCCACACGGTCCCTACGGCCCCTGTTTGCCGCAATGCAAGCCACGAAGTCCGTGTTTCAAGCCACGAAGTTGGACTTTCAAGCCATGAATTCGGTGATGCAAGCCACGAAGTGCGCGATGCAAGCCAGCGCCGAGGACTTTCAAGCCATGAAGTTCGTCATGCAAGCCATCAAGTCCGTAATGCAAGCCATGAAATGGGCGATGTCACCCACTACCGCAAACTTTCAAACCCGCACCAAGGTAATACAGGCCAATAGCACCTACCTTCGCATCCGCGCCGAGGCGAAATGAGCCAGTGCAAAGGTGACAGCAGCAACGATTGCCTCGATGTTCAATCGTTGATGAAACGCAAGCCATTACGAAGGTAATTGAGCCTAGTGCCGAGGCTACAAGGCACCTCGCCGCGTCGAAACACGCCAGCACCGTTGCAACCGCGCGCAAGTTCCTGATCAGATACGCCGCGGCGAGTCAGTTAGCATGTCTAGCTATCGCTTTCACGGTGCCATCGCAGTTGCTGCTGCAACTGCTGCGTAGAAAATCCGTTGACCCAAACGTGTTGACGAAACCTTGCGCATCACCTGCGATGCCACATTTTGAATCGTCACATCACTTCAAGTTGGCCCAAGCAACGGTCTTGACGAGCACGAACACTCCGCCAATAAAACACAGCAGCAACGCGAACAACACAAGGCCCTCGGACTCGTCGGGACCAAGTACACCTGTGACGGCGAGCATCACCAATCCGGGTAAAACGGCGAGCGGCAACAAGGTCCACTTCGCCAGCGCCTTCAATACTCCGTCACTAACTTCCTTTCTGTCGGGACCGACAGTTCCCGGCAGCCTAGCGGACAATGTCGCGACGCTGGCGTTGAGCACTTGCAACTGGTATCGCAATTCCGCGATGTCCGCGCTCGTCGCGGGTGCCCGGGCCCGAGCGGCGGCAGCCTGTTGCTCCGCCTCATGTTCCGCTTCAAACCGCAACCGCTCCTGTGCTACGCGCGCTGCTTCCTGCGCCTGCTCCTCTTGGCGGCGCCGTTCCTCTAATGCCTGTGCCTCCTGACGAGCGTTTGCGGCAACCTGCGCCTCGCGACGCTGCTTTTCGCGTTGCTGCAGACGCCGCCGCGCCTCGGCTTCCACGGCGTCACGCTCAGCGATGCCAGGAACGACGAATGGTGAGTCGCATTCCGGACATATGTCGTTTGAACCCGCCGTCTGCAGATCAGAATCCAGCCCAATACCGCAACGAGGGCACTTGAACTTGACCAACTGCTTCCCGTCTTTGCTGGTTACGACCTTGTATTGCACATGCAACCCCACTTTCACACAAAACACCTGTTCAAGCTCGAAGGAATTATCAGAGCGAGCGCGATGCACCTCTTCAACTCACTGTACCCGTACCTCTCAACTATGACAGCGTTTGTCAGCCCTAGGTTTTGTCAAGAAAGACGATTTTCCTGCTCCCTAACCTCCGCCCATGATCATCGCCCCCTCCATCCTCTCCGCCGACTTCGCCCACATGGCAAGCGACTGCGAGCACATCACCAGTGCCGCAGGCGGCGGCGCCGAATGGCTGCACCTGGACGTCATGGACGGCCACTTCGTCCCCAATCTCACGATGGGCCCAGATCTGTGCGCTGCCCTGCGCCGGCGCATGCCCAACATCTTTCTCGACGTCCACCTCATGGTCATGCAGCCCGCACTCTTCGTGAACTCCTTCGCCAAAGCCGGCGCCAACATGTTCACCTTCCACGCCGAGGCTCTCTGCCCCGATGCCTTCCAGCAACCACTCCCAAACGGCGGCTACGTTTGGACCACGCGCAGCACGCCGTCTGCACCGCGCGTGCGCGAGCTCATCGCCCGCATCAAAGACACGGGTATGCACGCCGGCATCGCCATCAACCCGCCCACCCGCGCCGATGTCATCCTGCCCTTCCTGAGCGATGTCGACATGGCCCTCGTCATGAGCGTCAACCCCGGCTTCTCCGGCCAAGCCTTTATTCCATCAGTCCTCGACAACGTCCGCGCCATCCGCAGTCACATGAAGCCCAACCAGTGGCTCCAAATGGACGGCGGCATCGGCCCCGATCAAGCCCAAAGTGTCCGCGACGCCGGCTGCAACGTCATCGTCGCCGCTTCTGCCATCTTCAAGCACCCGCGCGACAAACGCGCCGCCGTGGTCAACCAACTCCGCGGCTAAGTCACGACTATCGCTCGGTCCGCTCTTCCAGCATCCTGCGCAGCCGCAGCAAATCCGCCGCGAGTCTCACTTGCGTGTTGTGCTGCCTTATCCACGAACCGAAGTCGTACTCGCCCGCTTCGATCTGCCTCCACAACTCGTCCATTGCATCCTTGAACTCGTCTCGACCTTCGGGCGTGAGCTCGTAGAGAAACACATCGCCCATAGTCACAATCCCAGGGAGCTCGTCGACCACCATTCGACGAAGCGACTCGTCTCGAACCCCGCGCTTCGCGGCATAGCGCAAGAACAACTCGCCGAATCTAGAGTTGACATACGGGCCACCGGGTTGATCGAGAAGGTAAAAACTGTACAACATAAGTCACTTCACATGCGAGAAAGCTCGCACATCGCACCCTATCGCTTTTCCACCTGCCTCACATCCCGCAGCTCCGCCACCCCCGGCACCTCGCGCCCGTCATTGAAGTGCTGCAATATCCAGTCCAGCTTCCCATCTCGATGCAACGCGGCGAACATCTCCACCGCCCGCGCGTCATAGCGTGAACCAATCCCCGCCTGCAGTTCGATGATCGCCCGCCGCGCTGCATCCTCGCCCACATCATGCCGATACGGCCGATGACTCGTGAGCGCATCAAACGTGTCAATCACGCTGAAAAACTTCGCTGCAATGGGCACCGCATCTCCCGCGAGTTTGTCCGGATACCCAAGTCCATCCACGCGCTCATGATGATGTCGCACCAGTTCCAGCACCAGCGGATCATCTTCCCCCATCGCCAGCATCCGCTCGTGCCCCGTCACCGGATGCGTCTGAATCACCGCGAATTCCGCCGCCGTCAGCTTTCCCGCCTTTTGCAGAATCGCGTTGGGAATATCCAGCTTCCCAATGTCATGCACCGCCGCAGCGATCCCCAATCGATCAACTTCATCGTGCGTGAGCCCGTACT
Source organism: Phycisphaerales bacterium (assembly GCA_035299305.1). Taxonomy (GTDB): domain Bacteria; phylum Planctomycetota; class Phycisphaerae; order Phycisphaerales; family UBA1924; genus BJHL01. The sequence continues at coordinate 6,078 of DATGWV010000236.1, forward strand.
CATCCCCCATCGCGCGCGTGTACAGCACCACGCGCCACGTATGCGCCGCTGTCGAGTGATCCTTCATCTCAATCAACGTCACCAGAGCTTGAAGAATGTCCGGCGCCATATCACACCCACCCCCAATTTCCCCGCGCTCTCCGTTCTCTCCCCCTTACCGAATGATCTCCAAAATCGTAAACCGCTTCACCCCGCGCGGCGCATTCACGCGAATCGTCTCGCCGATCTTCGCCTTCAGCAGGCTCTCGCCCATCGGGCTCGTCGCCGTCACCTCAACGTAATCCGCTTGAGGCACGCCGCTCGCTTCGCCCACGAGCTTGTACAGATCCTCATCCCCGTCGCCCTCATCGCGCAGCTTCACCGTGGCGCCGATGAACACGGTGTCGGCCAGCGCCGCCGTCATCTTCTCATCAATGACGCTCATGTTCGCCAGTCGCTCCTGCAACCGGCGAATCTCCGCCTCATCCATCCCCTGCTGCTCGCGGGCCGCGTGATAGTCCCCGTTCTCCTTCAAATCCCCCAGCGCCCGCGCCTCCGCGATGCGCTGCGTGATCACCGGACGATTGGCGATCAACGCCGCCAGACGTGCTTCGATCGCTTCTTTATCCGCTTTCGTGACCAATTCCATAGCCAACCGACCTTTACATCAAAACAGATACACACCCAGGCCGGCCCGACATGCCGGCGGGGCGCATCTCACATTGGAATGAAGGGGAAGGCTAGGCAAGAAATCGCCCCCAAGGTGCCGCGGTCCTGACGCCCCGCTTGGCCGCCCCTCACGCATCATCCCGCGCCAAGAGCGCCGAGAGCCCCCACGCAAACAGCGACATCGCCAGAAACACCAGCGTGAACACCCAATGCTCGCGCTCCATCAGCGCCGCTGACCCAACCGCGCTCTTGTCCGCCACCAGTTGCAACGCCCCGCCCACCGGACTCAGCATCGCCGCTGCATCAAACTCCACCCGCATCGCCTTCCCGCTCATCACACTCAACGCCGGCCCCACGCACGCCACCACCACAAACACCGCCATCATCACCCACCGCCCCGGCGTCGGCTGTTCCCCCGCCGGCCCACGCCCGAAATACCACGTCAAAATCGCCGCCGCCATCGCCCCCCACGCCGTCACCAGCAACGTCAACCCCAGACACACATCAACCGGCCACGCCGCCATCCACGCCAGCGTCTGCGGCCAGATGATCGCATACGCCGGCAGCATCACCAGCAAGAAATCCGCCGCAAACGCCCCCACCGTCCGCCGCGGCCCATCCTGACTCAGCCGCACCATGGGCCAGAAAATCCACACCGCCACAAACGTGATGGCAATCATCAGCCGCGCCGCCGCCCGATACACATCCGTCGCGACAAGCCCCAGCGTTCCCACACCCAGCAGCGCGACCGCCACCCCGCTGAACAAATACGCCACCCACGCCGCCGCAAACGTGCGAGGCTCCCCACGGCGATGGGCATACGGGTCATGCAAAGCAAATCCTCAAAGCGAAAAGCGATAAATCAAACCAACCCCAAACCCGCCAAAACCTCCAGCTCCCCCAACATTTTCGCTCTATCGCTTTTCACTCTATCGCTTTCTTTCACCCAAACGCCTTCTTGTAATCCGCCAGGAAGATCTCAATGCCCTTGTCCGTCAGCGGATGCTTCATGCAGTCCGTGATGACCTTCAGCGGACATGTCGCCACATCCGCGCCGGCCAGCGCACAGTGCAGCAAGTGATTCGTGTGCCGCACGCTCGCCGCGAGAATGAGCGTCTTCATGCCGTAGTTGTCGTACACCGTGCGAATGTCACGAATGAGCTGCATGCCATCTTGTCCGATGTCATCCAGCCGCCCGATGAACGGGCTGACCAAGTACGCACCCGCCTTCGCCACCATCATCGCCTGCAAGGGCTGGAAGCACAGCGTGAGGTTCGTCTTGATCCCGCGATCACTGAATGTCTTGCACGCCTTCAAACCTTCCACCGTGCTGGGCAGCTTCACCACAATCTGCGGCCCGATCTTGCTGTGCTCCATCCCCTCGCGCACCATGCCTTCGTAGTCGGTCGCGATCACTTCCGCCGACACCGGCCCCTTCACGATCTTGCAGATCTCCTCCAGCCGCTTCACATAAGGAACACCCTCCTTCGCGATCAAACTGGGGTTGGTCGTCACGCCATCAAGCACGCCCAAGTCATGAGCCTTCTTGACGTCGTCGAGAGATGCGCTGTCGAGGTAGATTTGCATGGCGTGATCCTAACGACGCAGACGGTGCTGCTTCAAGTGGGGCGAGAAAGAGAACGGAGAACGGAGAACGGAGAATAGCGAGCAAGGACGATCGATCACCATCTTGTCCACGAGCCACCACCCCGCTCCCGGCCCCCCGCTCCCTGTTCTCTGTTCTGCGTTCTCTGTTCTGCGTTCTCTGTTCTCCGTTCTCCGTCCTCTGTTCTCTGCTCTCCCCTCACCCCACCTCCACCACAAACGCAATCTCCACACTCGCCCCCAGCGGCAGCGCATTCGTCCCCACCGCCGCCCGCGCGTGCTTCCCCGCCTCCCCGAAAATCTCAATCATCAACTCGCTCGCCGCGTTCGCCACCTTGGGCTGCTCCGCAAAGCCATCATCACTCTGCACAAACACATCCAGCTTCACGACCTGCTTCACCTTCGCCAAGTCCCCCACCACGCCCTTGATCGCCGCCAGCCCGTTGAGAGCACACTGCACCGCCGCGTCGCGCGCCAGTTCCACGCTCACTTTGCTCGGCACCGGCCCCGTTGCCACCAGCGCCCCCGAACGCATCGGAATCTGCCCCGCCGTATACACCAGGTTCCCCACACGCTTTGCAGGCACGTACGCCGCCACCGGCGTGCTCGCCCCCGGCAACGCCAGCCCCTTCGCGGCGAGTTTGGATTCAGGATGGTTCCCGGCAAGGTCTCCGTTCGGCATATGTATCACTCCTCTGTGCGTTGACACCACAATACCCGCGACACGTACCTCAGGTCCGGGGAATCCTTGCGCCATCGCGCCGAAATCATGCAACTCCCACTTGCACCCCACGAACATTTCTGGTAGCGTATCGATTCGCACATCTGCCGCGAGCGGAAACCCTCGGCAGACTTTCACGGACCGAAAAGTGACAATCGGCTCGGCTCAAGCGTCTGGCGCATGTCCAGTCCCCAGGGCCCGGCCTAAAGTCACCTCCAAGTCAGTGACAACCCCGCGCGTGTGAACGAGCGGGGTGGCAGTCGGATGTTGACAGTTCGTCGAGCGGCGTATTCAAACCCATTGTTCTTATGCGTCGGTTCACATCGCGCAGCCTGATGACCCCCGCCACTGGCGGTGCCGCTCGGGCCCTTTCACTCCCCTGCCGACATTCCGGACGGATGCCTGCCCCTCTGCGTCGTGCTATGGCGATTGACGGCGACGCTCTGCAGCAGGTATCCCAGACCATGCTTTCCCAAGCATGCGGTCCACAGTCGGCCTTGCACGTGTTGTGCAAGCCAATGGGTTGAGTCGTCGGTCGCCACAACGTTCTTGCGTGCTCCTGACTTGCTCTCTTGAGCAACACCGTCGCGTTTGCGTGCGTTCGCAGAGCGACATCAGGCCAAACACGCCTTGGAGTCTCACATGAAGACGAATCGTAAGGGTTTCACGCTGATCGAACTGCTGGTCGTTATCGCGATCATCGCCCTCCTCATCGGCATCCTGCTGCCCGCCCTCGGTAAGGCCCGCGCCAGCGCTCGCCAGATCAAGGACAGCACCCAGGTCCGCGGCGTTCACCAGGGCATGGTGCTCTTCGCCCAGAACAACAACGACCAGTACCCCGTCCCCAGCCAGCTTGACCGTGGCAACACCACGCTCACCGCTCAGAGCGCCAAGGACGACCTCGGCTCGGTTCTGTCGGTCCTCCTCTTCAACGGCTTCTTCAACACCGAACTGACCTACAGCCCCGCTGAACAGGCGTCCTACATCGCCGTCATGACCAACTACGCCCTCAGCCAGCCCCAGAACACCGCCCCGGCCCCCGGCGGCGGCCCCGCTGGCTCGCAGGCCCTCTGGGACCCCAACTACCGTGGCTCGACCGTTGAGCAGACGCCCGCCAACGGCGTGAAGACCGCTGCCGCCACCGCTGGCGCCAACGCTCACAACAGCTACGCCATGATGCCCTTCTTCGGCGCCCGCCGTGCGAAGTGGTCCAACACCTTCCAGGCCACCGAAGCCGTCATCGGCAACCGTGGTCCTGCCTACACCGTCGCCCTCAACGGCAACAACCCCATCTCGACGCTCGCTCCCGCGCCCACCGGCGGCGGCGGCACGATCGGCTTCGGTACCGAACTCAAGGGTACCAACTCCGCGACCCTCGCCATCCACGGTGGTCGTACCACGTGGGAAGGCAATATCGCCTACAACGACAACCACGTCACCTTCGAAACCCGTCCTGATCCGGAAAACAACCCCTGGAACTTCACGACGCGTCCCCCGGGCGAGCGCAGCAAGCCCGACAACATGTTCGTCTCCGAACAAGACGCGTCGCTCGCTCCCATTCCGGGCAACGGCGTCGTCGGTGCCGCGCTGACCAACGCGACCGCCACGACGGAAGCTCTGGCCAACAGCAACAACTGGCTGAAGACCTGGGCCGTCACGCAGGTGACCGTCGCCAACAACGTCCAGACCGGCACGGCGCAGATCACGACCGTCGTTGACTAAGTCACTCGGTCACAGTCTCTAAGACTGTCATGCAACACTCAAAGCCCCGCGAGGAAACTCGCGGGGTTTTTGTTTCCGCATTCCCCGTGCCACCGACCGCCGGCTCTGCGGCGGTCGGTGCCAATCCTCCCTTGATGCCTTGATGCCCACTGCCCTCGTGCCACCGACCGCTGCTCTGAGCGGTCGGTGCCGCGCCTCTCTCGATGCCTTGATGCCCAACGCCTTGATGCCTACTCAAAAATCTTCACCGACTGACCGCACTTGTGCGCCCATTCCAAGTCACTACCAAACTTCCCCCTTGCATTCGCATTTCCTTTCCGCGAAAATGCGCCCGGTGGCCCGTCACGGAGTCACCAAGTCTCCCTGATCGGTCGTGTGGCGGCAGCCGCGCCGTGCAAGCGAAAGCGTTTGCATCCGCAGCCCGCTCGATGACCC
>DATGWV010000237.1:0-78220 GCA_035299305.1 Phycisphaerales bacterium
CATACATGCATTTCCGGCGTTTGGCACGTATTTCTACAACTTCAACTGTCTGCCAAGGTTGGCGGATGGACGCGTGAATCCGTTCGCGGATGCGCGCGTGCGCAAGGCATTTGCATTGAGCGTGGATAAGGAGTCGGTGACGCGGAACATTCGGCGCAGCGGTGAGCCTGTGGCGAACACGCTTATTCCCAAGGGTGCGATTGCGGGGTATGACGGGCCGGCTGGACTGGCGTATGACCCGGCGGCGGCGCGCGAACTGCTCAAAGAAGCGGGATTTCCCAATGGCGACGGGCTGCCTGCGATTGAACTGATGTTCAACAAGGAAGGCGGGCATGATCTCATCGCGCAGGCGATTGCGAAGGACTGGGAACGCGAGCTGGGCGTGCGCGTGCAACTGGAGATGAAGGAGATCAAGGTCTTTCGCGAAGATCTCAAGAACGCGAACTACATGGTGAGTCGCGCGGCGTGGTTTGGTGACTACGGCGATCCGACGACGTTTCTTGACTTGTCGGAAACTGGGAACGGCAACAACGATCGCAAGTTCAGCAATGCGGCGTATGACGCGCTTCTCGCGCAGGCGCGTGACGAACGCGATCCGACGCGGCGGCTTGCGATTTTGGCGGATGCGGAACGCATGCTTGTGGAAGAGCAGTTTCCTGTGGTGCCGATTTTTCACTACGTGCAGTTGTATTTGTTTGATGCAGCCAAGCTGCGCGGCATCAGCAGTCATCCGCGGCAGCAGCAGGACATGTACTTGGTGGAAGTGACGCGCGAGTGATGCTCCATCGAGCGCACAAACAAAGACGGCCAGCCACGCGAGGTGAACTGGCCGTCTTGCTCGTTGCGAGAGTTGTTTAGCGCTCGATGGGTGCGCCGATGAGGTTGCCGTATTCGGTCCAGCTGCCGTCGTAGTTCTTCACGTCTTTGACGCCCACGAGGTATTTGAGCACGAACCACGTGTGGCTGCTGCGTTCGCCGATGCGGCAGTACGCAATGGCCGGCTTGTCTTCGATGAGACCGGCGGATTTGTAGATCGTGCGGAGTTCGTCGGGGCCTTTGAAGGTGCCGTCTTGGTTGACGGTTTGCGCCCACGGGACGTTCTTGGCGCTGGGAATATGGCCGCCGCGTTGGGCCGTTTCGGTCATGCCTGGCGGAGCGATGACTTTGCCGGTAAATTCGTCGTTGCTGCGCACGTCGATGAGCGTGCTGGCGCGGGTCGCGCTGGCTTCGAGCACTTGCGGCACCTTGGCGCGCAGGTCGGCGTTGATGGATGTGACGCGGTAGTCGCTGCGCGCGAACGTGGGCACGTCGGCGGTCAGCGGCTTGTCGTCTTCAGCGAGCCACTTGGCGCGGCCGCCGTTCATCAGTCGCACGTCGGCGTGGTTGTAGTACTTGAAGAGCCAGAAGCCATAGGCGGCGAACCAGTTGTTGTTGTCGCCGTAGAGCACGACGGTGTCGGTGGGCTTCACGCCTGCTTCGCTGAGCAGTTTCTCGAAGTTTTCTTTGCTGATGATGTCGCGCGCGATCTGGTCCTGCAGTTGTGATTGCCAGTTGAACGCGACTGCGCCGGGGATGTGGCCCGCGCCGTATTGCTTGGTATCGACATCGATTTCGATGATGCGCACGGCTGGGTTCTTGAGGTTTTCCTTGACCCAGTTGGTGCTGACGAGACTATCGGGGAATGCGTAGGACATGGCGGGCTCCTGAAACAGAGAATGGGGAACAGAGAACAGAGAGCGGAGAACAGTGGCGAGTGAGTCGGGATACGAAGGATGAGAACGCAGCTGCAGGCTGTTGAGTGCTGACTACGCGCTGTCCGCTCTCTGTTCTCCTCGCTTCGTTCTCTGTGCTCCCTTCTGCTCGCTCTGTTCTCCGCTCTCCCTTCTCACTCGTCACTTGCCAGTTGCGGCAGGTGCTTGGTCATGCTGCTGATGTACTTGAAGATGTTGTCGCAGAAGATCGCGACGCCCAGGCCTTGTGCGGGTTTGTCACGTTCGAGGACCATGCGGGCACCTTCGAAGATGAGGCCGCTGCTGGGGCCGGCGAAGAGTCCTTCGCGTTGACACAAGCCCAGCGCGCTGGTGTACGCCTTCTCAAAGGGGACTTCGATGATCTCGTCGATGAGCGAGGCGTCGAAGAGCTTGGTGACGTGGAGTTCGTCTTTGTTGCGAATGCCGGGCACGTCGTGGCCTGCGCTGGGTTGCACGGCGATGACTTTGATGTTCTTGTCCTTGGCTTTGAGAAATGTCGCGACGCCGGTGACGGTGCCGCACGTGCCCAGACTTGTGAAGAAGTGAGTGATGCGGCCTTCGGTTTGGCGCCAGATTTCTGGGCCTGTCGTTTCGATGTGGGCCTGCACGTTTGCGCGATTTTCGTACTGATTGGGCATCACGTAGCGGTCGCTCTGAGCCTTGGCGTAGCTGCGGGCCATGCCGAGCGCGCCTTCGCCCATGCCGGGGCTGGGGCACATGGCGTCGGTCAGTACATCGACGTTCGCGCCAGCGATGCGCAGCATGACCTTCTTTTCGTCGGGCACTTTCTCGGGCACGATTGCGCGCATGTGGACGCGTTTCATGGTTGCAAGCGCGGCGAGGGAAATGCCCGTGTTGCCGCTGGTGGGTTCGACGATGCCGCGCCCTTTCTTCTCGTCGGTGTCGGGCGAGATAACGCCGCGTGATTCGAGATCGCGGAGCAGGTAGCTGGCGGCGCGATCTTTGACGCTGCCGAAGGGGTTCATCCATTCGAGCTTGGCGAAGAGTTCGAAGGTGCTTTCGCCGCGTGCGATTTGCGGCGCGAGCGGATGCAGTGCGTTGATGCGCACGAGCGGGCTGGGATTGGCTTCGGTGGGCAGCATGTCCAGGACGGAGTCGAACACGCGAGTGGAGAGATTGGCGGACATGATGCACTCCGATGCGGCTGAGCGAAGCGCGTCGCGGAATGGCGGCGCGGGCGGTTGAGCGAACGTGAACATGATGAGGTGGGAACGAGATCGATCGCGAGAAATGCGGCGAATCTGATCAAGTTTTCGGGGAGGCGGTTGTCAGGCCGCGACGAAGTGATACTCGTCGCATGCCGCGAGAGAAACGTGCATCTCAGCGGCGACAACAACACGAACAAGCGTGCGTACAACACAGCCCGGCGTGCGATGCACGGTCACGGGTGCGGAGTTGACGCGAAGCGGCTTGCATAGGTGAACTATACCACAATGGATGCTCGAGAAGCGAATTGGTTGCAGAGTGGACGCGGCGGGAACGCGAAAGTACGTGTATTTCGCACGCAAATTGACGTGCCGGCGGAGCTGGTCTCAACCCTGGTGCAGCGGCCTGCGGTCCGAGAAAGGTTGCATGCTGTTCGGTTGAATGATGCGGTGAGCGTACAGCAGATCGGCGTGCAGGCGTTGCCTGCGCGGCAGGGTGCGGAGCAGTGTGAGGTAGCGATTGCGCTGCGGCGTGAGCAGACGTCGTCGGCGTGTGCGGAGAGTGCGCTGCGCATGCTGGCGCGGCTGAAGTGGGATGCGACGCATGGTGCCGACTTGATGCTGCGCCTGATGGAGTCGCCGACGCCGCCTCGCGTGGTGGTATCGGGATCGTCTGGCGCGATTGCGGGCGAAGTGATCGCGGCACTGGTGGCGATGGGTGTGCGGATTGATCGTCTCGTGCGGCGCGGCAGTGCGCCGCGCACGCCCAACCTTGCAGGGCGCGACTGGTGGTGGGAGCCGCGCGCGGGAGGCAATGTGGAGCCCGGCGCGCTCGACGGTGCATATGCGGTGGTGCATACCGCGGCGGAGTCGGTGATGGGTCGCTGGAGCGCGAGCAAAAAGCTCGCGATGCGTGAGAGCCGGGTGGAGGGAACGCGCGTGCTGGCGCGAGCGGCGGCGCAGGCGGAGACGCCTCCGCGCGTGTTCATCAGCGCGAGCGGCGCGCATGCGTATGGAGATCGCGGCGATGAGACCATGACGGAAGACGCGGGCTACGGCTCGGGGTTTCTCGCGGAATTGGTGCGCGATTGGGAAGCGGCGACGCAGCCGGCGATGGATGCGGGCGTGCGCACGGCGATGCTGCGCATCGGTGTGGTGCAGCATGCGCGCAGCGGGGCGATTCGCGAAATGGCGCTGCCGTTTCGGCTCGGGCTGGGCGTCATCATCGGGCCGGGCGGGCAGCATTGGCCATGGGTGAGCATGGTGGATGTGGTGGGGGCGATGCTGCATGTGATGAGCAAGCCCAGCGTGCGCGGGCCGGTGAATGTGGTGTGTCCTGAAGAAGCGACGGCGGATTCGTTCGCGCGGGCGCTGGCGCGGGCGATGGACAAGCCGCTCTTTGCGAAGGTGCCCGCCGCGATGTTGCGTGCGGCCATGGGCGAGCAGGTGGATGGGCTCATCATGTCGACGCGCGTCGCGCCGGATGTGCTGCGGCGCACGGGGTATCAGTTCGCACTGCCTGCGATGGAAGCTGCGATGCGGTGGGAAGTGGGCGCGGTACGGCCTCAGGATGTGGGCATCGCCGTGGCGTGAAGGTGTGCGAGAGTGTCGTAAACTGCGGTATGAGCGATCCGCACGCCGCATCGACGCTGACCCATTTGCCACGACCCGCGTTGCCCGCGCAGTTGACGGTCGAGACGCTCGCGCATGCGGAGGCGCTGGTGTGGCGCACGCTCGAGCGCGCGTGCAAGGATCGGCATCATGGCATGCATACGCCGGGACTCGTGACGATCGGCGCGAGCGGGTTTCCGAATCCGCGCACAGTGGTGCTGCGGCGCGTGGATGCGCAGCAGCGGACGATCATGTGTCACACCGATGTGCGCAGCGAGAAGATTCCGGAGATTGCCAAGCATGCGCAGGTTGCGTGGCTCTTTTACGACCCGCAGACGCGGATTCAGTTTCGCATCAGCGCGACGGCGCGGGTGGAGCGTGACACGCCGCTCGCGGATGAGCAGTGGCGGCGGAGCAGCGTGAGCAGTCGGCGGTGTTATCTCGCGGATGTCGCGCCGGGGACGATCACGCAGACGATGCACAGCAATGTGCCCGAGCACTTGCGCGAGCGGAATCCCTCGATGGAGGAGAGCGAGGCGGGGCGGCGCAACTTCGCGGTTGTTGTGACGACAGCGCTGCACGCGGATGTGCTGGAACTCGCGGCGGAGGGGCATCGGCGCGTGGTGTCCAGTTTCGGGGGCACGCCGCAATGGGCGGCGGTGTGATTCGGTCTGCTGCGTGATGTGTTCGCGTTCGATTCGGCGTGGCTCACGCTTCATGGGGAGATGAGTCAGCTTGCACTTTTCAAGCGTTCAAGTATGATGCGACGCGAAGGGAGACTTTCCATGCGTGTTGTCATCGCTGCGTTGTGCTTGCCGGCTTTGTTGGTGTCTTCGGCTTCTGCGCAGCTGCGCGTGATCATCACGGATCGCACGCAGGACTCGGCGTGGCTGCTCAATGACATCAACGGCGACTTCGTCATCACCGAACCCGACGAACTGGTGCGGTGGTATGGTCCGGGCAATGCGAGTGCGCTGCCTGGTGTGCTGAATCCGAACAACATTGGTTTCATGCGCAACGCGGTGGATGGGCTGGTGCTGATTGGCGATCAGGATTCATCGGCGCGGAAGATCTACTGGACGCGCGATGGCAACAGCGACGGCGACGCGATGGACGAAGGTGAAGCTGGCGTGTTCGCTGACTTATCGAGCGGCGCGGGGCAGTGGTTTGCGTTTCCCACGGGCATCACGTTTGACGCGGCGGGCGTGCCGGTCGTGGTGAACGCGGGCAACGGCTTCGGGCCGGATTCGATCTGGCGATGCAATGATCTGAACAGCGACAAGGACGCGAACGACGCGGGTGAGACGACGGCGCTCGCGACGGTCAACGGCTTCTCAACGAGCAACGGCAGCTATTCGCCGCAGGAAGTCGCGTTTGACGCGGACGGCGCGATCATGTTGCGCAACTCGTCGGCGAATCTGCACGGCGTGTGGCGCATCAAGGACACGGACGGCAACGGCATCGCCGATCAGCCGAGCGAGTTTGCGTTGTGGTATGGTCTGGGCAACGCGGCGGGCTTCACGATGAGCGCCGGATTCGCGATTGACAACGACCTCGTGCGGCCTGGCGCGTTTTATTACCAGAGCGTGGCGAGCGGCGGCGTGGATGAGATTTATCGGCTGCGCGACAACAACAACGATGGCGACGCGCAGGATGATGGGGAAGCGGTGCTGGTGTACACGACGAGCGAAACGGGCTTCACCATCATCGATGTCGCGTCGCTGGCGGATGGTTCGCTGCTGGTGACTGACAACAGCGGCAAGCGTGTGTTCCGACTGGTGGATCGTGACGGGGACGACAAGTTCCTCGCCGCGAATGAGCGCGATGTGTTCCTCGCAGCGTCGAGCACGTTTGGTGATGTGCGCAATCTTGCGATCGTGCGCGATGTGCAGGTGTGCCAGGACATCGACTTCAATAACAACGGCGTCTTTCCTGAGGATCAGGACGTGGTTGACTTCTTCGATGTGCTCGCGGGCGGCAGCTGCGCGGCGTGCAACACGATTGACTTCAACAACAACGGCGTCTTCCCTGAGGATCAGGATGTGATCGACTTCTTCAACGTGCTGGCGGGCGGCAACTGCCCGTGAGCGATGTGCGATAGCGCAAACCAACGAAAAAAACCCGCAGTTTTGCAACTGCGGGGTTCGTGTGTTCAGCGTGCGAGCGAGATTTACTCCTCGTCCTTCCAGCCTTGGCTGCTGGTTTCAATCTTCACGTCAGTCAGCTGCTCGTTCACGTTCGAGAACTGCTGCTGCTGATCCTGCTGCGTGGGCTGCAGCGCGTTCTGCACGTTGCTGGTCTGGCCGTAGTAGCTGAGCATGTAGGTGTACCAGTTGCTGAGGCCGCCCGTGAAGCCGGTGGGGCCGTTCCACTTGTTGGCGACGGGGCCGTTGAAGTTGAAGTTGGTGGGCAGGGTCTTGCTGGTGTCGACGGATTCCAGCAGCGTGCTGGCCATGAGCAGATCGCTCTGCTGCGTGAGGCCGGTCTGCACGGGGTTTTGGTTCATCTCGTTGAGAGCGTTCCAGGTGGCCTGCGTGGCGGCGTCGTTGCTGTAGCTGTTATTGAAGCTGTTGAAGTCGGTGGTCGCGACCTGCTCGTTCGTCCAGGTGCTCTCGGGGTTAGTGGTTTCAGCGGGAAGAGCGGTGAAGGTGGGGGTGTTATCAGCGAGAGCTTCGAAGTTCTCGTTGTTGATCGTGGGAGTGGTGTTGGTGCTGACCTGTTCCGTCGCCTGGACCTGCAGCAGGTTCTCGGCGGCTTCCTTGTTGATCACGCGATCGAGGAAGCTGCGGTTGGTGGTCGGGGCCTTCTTGCCGGTCAGACGCTCACGCATCTGGATCATTTCGGGCTGGCCCGGGTTCAGACCCAGCGAGCGCTCGGCCTTGTTGAGAGCGCCGGCGGTGTCGCCTTCGCGAGCCATGCGTTCAGCCTCGATGTTGAGGTTGTTGGTCATGCGATCGCGGCTCCAGAAGAGCGTGCCTTCGCGCGAGCCGGCGACGATGCGGTCAACGTATTCGCTGCCGCGTTCGCCCGACTCGGTGATCATCGCGTCATCGACGATGGTGGGCGTGATGAGGAAGATGATTTCGTTGCGGTTGGTGCTGTCGTCGTGACCGCGGAAGGCGTTGCCGATGAAGGGGATGTCGCCCAGGATCGGAACCTGCTTGCGGGTGACGGTGACGTTCTCGCGGAACAGACCGCCCAGGACGACGGTCTGGCCGTCGCGGACGAGAATGTTGGTCGTGATTTCGTTGGTGATTTCGTCAGGGATCGTGACGGGGTTGCCGCCGATGTCGCTGATCTGACGGATCGCGGCTTCAGCGACCTTGGGCTTCACTTCCATGCGGATGAGGCCGTTGGTGGTCACGAAGGGACGGAAGTAGAGGCTGGTACCAGTGTCGAGGAATTCGACGCTCTGGGTGGTGCTGGTGTCGGTGGCAGTCGTGTTGAGGTAACCGACCTTACGACCGACCAGGACGCGGCCGCTCTGGCGGTTGAGCGTCATGATCTTGGGGTTGCTCAGCACGGTGGTGTCAGTGATTTCGTCGAGAGCGCGGACGAAGACGCCCACGTCGTTGCTGACGATACCGACCTTGATGCCGCCAGAGCCGCTGGCGACGTTGCCGACGCTGCTGCCGACGCCTGACGCGCCGCGGTCCTGCGAGGCGCCGCCGACTGCAGCGTCGCTGTTGCCGGCGAGAATGCTGTTGACGGCCTGCAGCGGCGTGCCGACGTAGTCGGTGAAGCTCATGTCAGCGACGACGCTGAAGTCAACGCCCAGGGCGTTGGCTTCGTTGAGCTGCGTCTGCAGGACGGTGGCTTCGACGAGCACCTGCGCGGGGCGGGTGTCGATCTGTCGGACCATTTCTTCAACCTGCGCGACGTTCTCTTCGTAGTCGTAGACGACGAGCAATGAGCCGTGGGCGTAGTCCTCTGCGCCGCTGGGGGTTTCGCCCGCGGCGGCGAAGGTGCCGGCCTTGCTGTTGACCTTGATCTGGCCATCGGGGCTGAGCAGGGGCTTGACGAATTCAGCCGCGTCGACTGAGTTCATGTAGCTGAGGGTGATGACCTTGCTGACCTTGTTGCGCAGCTCGGCCTGCTTCTTGGTGAGTTCATCGAGGGTGTAGATCTTGATGAAGTTGCCTTCTTCGATGAAGCCGTAGCCGTTGACGTTGAGGATGGCGTCGAGGGCTTCGTAGAAGGTGACGCCGTAGAGGTTCGCCGTGACGCGGGCCTGCACGTCCTTGCTAGCGATGATGTTCTTCTGGCTCTGGATGCTGAGCATCTCGAGCACGTTGGCGAGGTCTTCGTCCTTGACGTGCAGGTCGACGGTCATGTTGTCATCGATGACAACATTGCTGTCTTCGTTGGCGTCAGGCTGCGTGGTGTCCATGTTCGCCGAGTCGTCGGCGGTGGCGGGCTGAGCCGGAGCCCAGTCAGTGGAAGGAGCCGCGGCGGGCGCGGTCTCGGGGGTCGTCTGCGGGGCGGCGGGGGCCGCGGGCTGCGTGGTGTCTTGGGCCAGTACCACCGTCGTTCCGGCGGCGAAGGCCAACAGCACGCCCATCACATTCTTCAAGTTGTTGCGCTTGCTCGTCATTGCATAATCCTCGCTGCGGAAGACTGACTTCAGGGCACCGCCCACCAGGGCGAACCGCACATCTCCGGTTGTCGGAACATGCGCGGCCGATCCGGCGGATACGCCCGCCTTCAACCACGCATCAGTGAGGTCGGTTGGATAAAGGGGCGACTTTGGGCAAGCGCGCGAAATCGAAGCGACTATCTCGAATAAACGGCATCAAACGCCCGCGCAGGAGGTGCGGACCCTGACGGCCTGCTCACAAACCATGCCGGTTCCTGCAAGTTTTCACACGCTTTTCGAGGACCACACATGGCGGAACATGCCCAGAACATCGTCGCCGGCGCCAAGCGCGCGGCTCAGTACGCGGAACTCATGCTGAAAGATGTGGACCCGGCAAAGGCCGGCAGCAAGCCGCGGGGCATGAACAACGTCGTTATCGATACCAACACGCCGTCGTTCGTCTTCGGGCATCTTGCTATCTATCCGGCACGCGTGCTGACATTACTTGGTCGACCTGAGAATGAGATCGCAGCGATCAAGGTGACGGAGCAGTGGGAGAATCTGTTTAAGGCTGGCGCGCCGTGCGAAGATGACACGGGCAACACCAAGTATCCGGCGTTCAAAACGCTGAGCGATCATTTCCTTAAAGCACACGCCACGGCGATGCAGGCGCTGGAAGTGACACCTGACGCGCAGCTCACGGCCGTCTTTCCTGATCCCGCGCGGCGCGAGGTGTTTCCGACGATCGGTGCGGCCATCAACTTCCTTATGATCGGGCACCCGATGGTCCACTTGGGACAAGTCAGCGCGTGGCGGCGATGTATGGGACTCAAGTCCGCCTTGGCCTAAGCCGACAAACTGGTGGTGAGTGTCACGCGGCGGAGTGGTCTCCGTCGCGTTTTCGCTTTGTGGTCCCAATAACTTCACTGCAGACGGTGTATGTTCGGAATCGTCGATACGCAAGTCCAGATGGAGACAAGTGTTCTGACACATTCCGGCAAATGGATGAAACTTCTCTTGCGTGGGGATGCTGTTCAGGTAGACTGATATCCGGAGGACATCGTCGCATTGCCTTGGCAATGTACTTGGGCTGCACCCCGGGACGAATGCCACAGGGCATTGCGCCGATGGTCTCCAAAATCGTGTGTCCGGCTCGATCGAGCTGGTTTCTAAGGCAGATTTCCTGCCAATCGTGTTTGGGATACTTCGTGAGAAGGGAACTCATCATGCGGAAGATGTGTACGACGCTTGGCGTCAGCTTTACGTTGCTGCTCGCTCAAGCCGCCCTCGCGGGCGACAACTGTGCGGCGCCCACGGTCGTGACGGCCGGGACGACGCCGTTCGACAACTCGGCGGCGACCGATGACGGCACCGACGCGCCCTGCGCGACGTTCGGTGGTCTCGACGGTCTTGATCTGTACTTCAGCTACACGCCCCCGAGCGGCGTGACGACCATCACGGTCAACACCTGCGGCAGTGGCGACACCACGCTGCAGGTTTTGAGTTCGTGCGGCGGCACCAGCCTCGCGTGCAACGATGACAGCTGCGGGCTTTCGAGCCAGGTCAGCGGCGTTGCCGTGACAGCCGGCACGCCTGTGATCATTCGCGTTGCCAGCTGGGGCGGCACTCCGGTGCCGATCACCGCAGGCGTGCTGACGATCATTGAATCGGGCGGCGGCGGTGGCGTGGCCAACGACAACTGCTCGACCGCCGCGACGGTCGTTGCCGGTTCGAACGCCTACGACAGCACGGGCGCGACCGACGACGGTCTTGACGCATCCTGTGCGTTCGGCGGGGCCGACAATGCTGACGTGTGGTTCCGCTACGTCGCTCCTGCTGGCGCTCAGTCGATCTCAGTCGATACGGGCGCGGGTTCGATTCCTGACACCACCCTCGCCATCTTTGATGCGTGCGGTGGCGCTGAAGTCGCGTGCGACGACGACGGCGATCCCAACGGCCTCCGCAGCCGCATCAGCGGTTTCCCGGTTGTCGGCGGCGGCGTCTACTTCATCCGCGCGGCGTCTTGGGATACGAGCGCTGGTGGCCCCGGCGTGCTGACGATCACCGAGAGCTTCGCGCCTCCGGCTGCCGGCGACATCTGCTCCACGGCTCTCGCCATCACGGCAGCGGCCTCGCCCGTGTCGTTTGACACCTCGGCTGCTGGCTTCAACCCGAACGCGGCGACGAGCTGCGGCTTCGGCACGGCTGCCGGCAACGACATCTTCTACTCGTACACCGCGGCTCTGACCGGTCAGACGACCTTGAGCTTCTGCGGCAGCGGCTTTGACACCGTTGTCGAAGTGTTCGATGCGTGCAGCGGCACCTCGATCGCGTGCAACGATGACAGCTGCGGTCTGCAGAGCGAAGTGTCGTTCCTGACGACCGCCGGCACGGCGTACATCGTGCAGGTTGACGGGTACAACGGCGCGTCGGGCGCTGGCTCGTTCACCATCACGGAAGTTCCTGCCGTCGTTCCCAGCAACGACAACTGCGCCACGGCCACCGTCGCGATCGCAGGCAGCAACCCCCTCAACAACACGTTCGCCACGAACGATGGTCTGGTCGCGAGCTGCGCCTTCCTGGGCGGCCCTGATCAGAACGACGTGTGGTTCTCCTACACCGCCACGACCACCGGCTTCGTGCAGTTTGACACGCTGAACAGCACCGTGCTGGATGACACCACGCTCTCGATCTACGACGAGTGCGGTGGCACCGAAATCGCGTGCAACGACGACGCGGGCACGGGCCTGCTGAGCCGTATCGTTCTCAGCGTCACCGCTGGCGAAGACTACTTCGTCCGCGTGGCGTCTTACGACGGCGCTGCGACCGGCGATGGCGATCTGACCATCACCGAAGGCGTCGCTCCTCCGCCGGCCAACGATCTGTGCACCAACGCCATCGCCTTCACGGGCAGCACGGCGTCGCCGATCACGTTTGACACGACCCTCGCCGAGAGCGAAGGCACCAACCCCTGCGGCGGCAGCGGTCCTGACATCTACTACGCCTACACGGCTTCGGCCACCGGCACGGCTCTGGTCAGCCTGTGCGGCAGCAGCTTCGACAGCACCCTCCAGGTGTACGACGGCTGCGGCGGCGCGACGGTTGGCGGCTGCAGCGACGACACTTGCGGCGCGCAGAGCGAAGTGACGATCTGCGTCACCGCTGGCACCACCTACATCATTCAGGTTGACGGCTTCGGTGGCTCGAGCGGCGTGGGCCAGCTCGCTGTCACCGAAACCCCCGGCAGCGGCACGGTGGCGAACGACGAGTGCAGCGGCGCGATCGTTGCGAACGTCGGCACGACCGAGTTTGACAACAACTGCGCCACCGGCGGCAGCGGTCCGGGCACCTGCGCTGCAGGCGGCGCGGACGGCGCTGACGTGTGGTTCAGCTTCACCCCGACCGGCACGTGCTACACCATCGACACCGATGCGAGCACGGGCCTCACGGACACCGTCATCCAACTCTTCGACAGCTGCTCGGCCACCACGGCCATCGGCTGCGATGACGATGGCGGCGCGGTTGGTCTGCTCAGCAGCCTGACGGTTGCGAACCTCACCCCCGGCCAGACCTACTTCATCCGCGTTGCGGGTTGGGGTGCGTCTCCGAACCGTGGTGCGGGTACGCTGACCATCACCGACAACGGTGACTGCCCCTGCAACCCCTACGTTGCCGCTCCTTCGAGCGCTGTGGCGGAAGCGGAAGTCTGTGGCAGCGATGCGAACGGTGGCTGCAACATGACCACCCCGACCTTCGAAGCCATCACCTGCGGTACCACGATTGCTGGTACCAGCTGGAAGGACTTCGCTGGCGCTGGCCTGCGTGACACTGACTGGTACGAGTTCACCATCAGCACCACGTCGGACATCGTCATCACCGGTCGTTCGCAGTTCAACCCCCAGCTCGCGCTGATCAACAACCAGTGCGGCGCTGGCCTCCAGGTCCTCGCGACCAACCCGGCTCCGCTGGCTGGTTGCTCGGACATGAACCTCACGGTCAATGACCTGCCCGCCGGCACGTACCGCGTGTTCGTCGGCATGGCTGGGGCTCAGCCCGACACGCTGTGCGGCAGCGGCGCCAATGACTACTGGTTCAACCTGACTGTCAATGACTCCACCGCTGGTGTCTGCGACATCGACTTCAACAACAACTGCGTCTTCCCCGAAGACGGCGACGTGATCGACTTCTTCAACGTCCTCGCAGGCGCTGAATGCCTCACCTGCGACAGCATCGACTTCAACCGCAACGCAGTGTTCCCCGAAGATCAGGACGTGATCGACTTCTTCAACGTCCTGGCCGGCGCGCCCTGCCCCTACTAAAGATCCCTCTCGTGTTCAAGTTCGTGATGAACGAGCGATGAACATGCGATCTGAGATCTGACTTGTTTGCAAGTCACGCAAGGCCCGAGTGAAAACTCGGGCCTTGTTCTTTTTGCAGAGTTTTCGCGTGTTCTGGTGCTCTTCGAGGCTACGGCGCGGCGGCAACGCGGCTAGGGTTTGGCCGCACTTTCGGGTTGCACGTGGGGCGAATTTCGTGTTCAATATGCCGCGTGGTGGTTCACGCCATGCTTGAGGAGTCGCTGATGTCTCGTTCCGCTCTTTGTCTGATTGCGCCGCTGGCCCTTCTTGCGTGTGCCGGGTCGGCGCTTGCGCAGCAAAAGGTGCACTACACGTATTTGTGGCACATGGAGCAGCCGATTTACTGGCCTGATCAGCAGGTGGGCGGGGCGGATCGGTATGAACTGGTGTGGCAGAGCATTCAGCGCAAGGACGCGGGTGCGTTCAATCCGACCAACAACCTGCGGGAGATTTTCAGCCTGCCCGATCGCGTGGCGGGATATCAGTATCGCATGATCGACGCGGTCGATGACATCGACTGGACCAACGAGGGGGGCGCGCAAATCAGCTTCTCGGGTGGACTCATCGAGAACCTCAACAGCCTCGGCGCGGCGAACCAGCTTGGGTACAACAGCACGTGGTGGCAGCGCATTCGTGATGGCCGCGCGTGGCGGACGAATCCGGCGGCGGGCACGCAGGTGCCGCGGGTGGATGTGGTGCAGTTTGGCTTTCACCATCCGCTGATGCCGCTGGTGGATGCGACGACCTTGCGGAAGGAACTGCAGTTGTACAAGCGCATGTACAACGACGCGTGGGGTACGAATGCGCCGCAAAGCCGGGGGCTGTTTCCCAGCGAGATGGCGTTCAGCACGAAGATGATCGAAGTGCTCGACGCGGAGGGCATCGACTGGGTCATCGTGAGCAGCGAGAAGATCAGCCGGGCGTGTGCGGATTTCCCGGTGATTTTCGGCAGTGGCGGCATCAACACCGATGCGCCC
The DNA here is from genome assembly GCA_035299305.1 of Phycisphaerales bacterium. Classification (GTDB taxonomy): domain Bacteria; phylum Planctomycetota; class Phycisphaerae; order Phycisphaerales; family UBA1924; genus BJHL01. The sequence continues at coordinate 14,440 of DATGWV010000237.1, forward strand.
AACAAGGCCGATCAGGTGAATCCGGCGGCGGGCACGTACTTTCGCAAGAGCATTTCGCGCGGATGTTCGCCTGCGGAGGCGGTGCCGTTTGCGACGACGCCTCGGCGGGCGCGATATGTGAATCCGAACACGGGGGCGATCAGCCAGGTGATCGTGGTGCCGGCGATGCAGGCGTTGAGTTGGGACGACGGATATGCGCCGATCGGCCTGGGCGGATTCGACACGATTCAGAGCATGGCACCCAACGGTCTTGCGGCGAATCGGCCGCAACTGGTGATGCTGGCGCACGACGGCGATAATGCGTGGGGCGGCGGATACTCGTACTACCGCGAAGCGACGCCCAACCTCGCGAGCAGCGCGAACGGCGCGCAGTATGTGCCCACGGTGGTGGAGAAGTATCTCGCGGATCATCCGGTGCCCGCGAATGACTTCGTGCATGTGGAGGATGGCGCGTGGGTGAACGCGGATGGCGATTTTGGTGCGCCGCAGTTCATCAACTGGAACTGGCCGCTGCTGAACGCGAGCGGCGCGATTGATGTGGAGAATGGCTGGCACGTGGATGCGCGCAACTGGGCAGTGATCACGGCGGCGAACAATCGCGTGGCGACGGCGGAGCAGATCGTGACGCGCGCGGGCGGACCGCAAGCGGGTGGGCTGGACATAGGGCGCATTCTGTATCCGAGTGCAGCGACGACAAGCGCGGAACGCGCGTGGCACTTTTTCCTGGGCAGTCTCAACAGCGGCTACATGTACTACGGCACGGCGGAGGACTTTGAGGTCAAGCCGACCATCGCGTGCAACGAAGCGGTGCAGCATGCGGATGCGGTCATCACTGGCAACGCGACGTTGGATACGACCGGGCCGACTGTGTGGTATCCGCAGCGGCATCCGTGGAACCCGGGAAGTGTGAATTTCGGGCCGCAGTATGGGTATCAGCAGCGAGCGGCGAATCTCAACGGCGCCGGCGATTTCTATGTGTGGACGTTCGCGTACGACGTTGCGGGCATCACGAGCACGACGCTGAAGTATCGCGTTGATGCCGATGGTCAGCGCAGTTTGAGCAACACCGAGAATGAGACGTACGCGGGCGGGCCTGGCGTGGGCGCGTGGCAGAGCGTCCCCATGACGCGGCGCGTTTTCCCGGCGACCAATGTGTACAACGACCCGAGCATCAACTTCTTTGAGATGCCTCAGTACATCGCGGATCAGTACTGGGCGAAGATTGAAGGTCAGCGCAGCAAGCTGATTGATTACTACATCGAGTCGGTGGATGCACGCGGCAACGTGACCAAGTCGGCGATTCAGCACGTGTGGGTTGGCGATGGCGTCGGCAGCGGTGGGGGCGGCGGCAACACCGTGACGATTGCGCCGACGCAGCCGGTGGCGGGGCAGCAAGTGACTATTACGTACAACCCCAGCGGCAGGCCGCTCGCGGGCAGTGGCAGCGTGTGTCTGCACTGGGGCATCAACAACTGGACGAATGTTGTGAGTGGCGTGCCGCTCACGCAGAACGGCGCGAACTGGACGGTGACGATCACGGTGCCGCAGAGCGCGACGAGTCTGGAGTTCGCGTTCAACAACTGCGCGAACACATGGGACAGCAATGGCGGCGCGGATTGGCGCTACACGGTGACGGGCGGTCAGCCGGTGCAGCAGTGGACCATTGACGGCACGCGCGATGCGGCGAGCACGCTGGTGGCGAGCAATGGCGGAGTGAATCTGTGGGCCGGGCTGCGAGGCGACATGCTGTATGTTGCGACGAATCCAGCGGGCGGCGGGAATGATCGATTTGTGTATGTGTCGCGCGATCCTGCTGGCGCACTGCGTGCGGCGAACTGGGCGAAGGCGGGACAGATCGCGAATTGGGACGCGTTCCTTGCGAACGAGAGCACCAACAACTTCAACGGCTGGTTTGATCAAGGCGCGACGAGCCAGACGCAACAAGCGAGCGCGAGTGTTCTTGAGGGTGTCATCAATGTTCGCAACGAACTGGGGCTGGCGGCGGGCGAGCCGTTGCCCGAGTTTGTGCGCGTGGCCGTGGGCACATTTGCCACGGCGGATGGTGGCGCGCTGGTAACGACGCAGCAGGTGCCGGCTGCTGTCGTGAGCAACGGGAACATCGAAGCGAACGAGTACGTGCTGGTTCGGTTGTGCGCGATCGCGGTGCCCAACAACTGTCCGCTGCCGGGCTGCGATGACATCGATTTCAACAACAACGATGTCTTCCCGGAGGATCAGGACATCGTCGATTTCTTCAACGTGCTCGCGGGCGCGAGCTGCGCGGCGTGCAACGACATCGATTTCAACAACAACGGCGTCTTCCCGGAAGATCAGGATGTGGTGGACTTCCTGAACGTGCTGGCTGGCGGGCAGTGTCCGTGATAGAGGGCCCAATCCGAGGCACTTGCGGCACCTTGTACAATGGCGCAGCGGCCGCACAGGGGGCGGAGGTGGTCTCGTGATTGTGAGGGTTCCCATGCGTGGAGTGCTGCAGTTCGTTCTTTTTGTCGCGTTGACTGTTCTGCCCGGCGCTGCGTTCGCGCAGGCCACGACGTTCACGTATCAAGGCCAGCTCAAACTCGACGGCCAACTGGTGAACGGCGAAGTTGATCTGCGATTTCGGATGTATGACCTCGCGCTCGAAGGTGTGCAGCTGGGATCGCAAATGTGCTTCAACGACATCACGGTGAGTGACGGGCGCTTCACCGTTGCACTTGACTTTGGCGACAACTTCAACGGCGCGACACGCTATCTCGAGATCGATACGCGCGACGCGGCGGTGGGGAATTGCACGACATCCGCCGGGTTCACGACGTTGGGGCCGCGGCAGGCGATCACGGCTGCGCCATTTGCGAGCTACGCGGCGAAGGCCGGGGATGCGCAGTTGTTCGGCGGATTTGATCCGCTGTCGTATCGCAACGCGAGCAATCTGGTGACGGGCATTCTGCCGGCGTCTCTGCTTCCCAGCGTCGCGGCGCGAACCAACGCGAGCAACACGTTTACGCAGCCCAACACGTTCACGGGCGGCGTCACGATCAACAGTTTTGTCGGCATCAATCGCTCGTCGCCGGTCAGCGGCGCGGATGTGCTTCATCTGGGCAACGCGGCGGGCCAGACGGGGTATGTGGGCATGTATATCTCGACGGATGCGCCGGGTGGCATTCCGTTTTATGGGTATGCATTCAGCGGAGCGGCCGCGTGGACGGAGTATGACTCGTCGCTGACATGGGGCGTCAACAACTTCGGTCGGCGCCTCAGCGTGCTGAGCAATGGACGCGTCGGTATCGGGACACCATCGCCCAGCACGCTGCTGGATGTGCGAGGCGACATCGCGATGGGCACGAACGGCTCGCTGTTCGCGCTCGCGGGAACGGAGAAGACGCTGTCGCTGCGCGGGCGCATCCTGCAGAATGGCGGCGTGTTCTTTGGCAGCGGTTTCACATGCGCGCGTATCGGCACGGGCTTCTATCGCATCACATTCAACACAGCGTTCGCGAGCGCGCCCACGGTGACGGCGAACGCGGTCGGCGTGTCGGCGCGCATAGTGTCGATCGGCGGCACGAGCACGACCACGGCGGATATTTACGTGTTCAACGCGAGCGGTGCGGCGACTGACGCGGATGTGATGGTGCACATCTCCGGGCCGCGATGATGCGTCGCGTCATGCGTTGGCTTTGCGAGCCGCGCCGGTTGCGTCCATGGTGGTGACAGGCGCTTTGTAGATGCCCAGGTATTCGCGCCATGGGCCCACTACGGGTTGATATCGCGCGGCGAGGCCTCGGCAGATTTGCGCGGTGTGGTTGATGTCGTGAACGACCCATGTAGCGAGTAGGTTCTGGAGTGTGACGCGGCCCAGCGCGGGGTGTGTGCCGGTGCGCGTGAGGTCGGCATCGGTGAGGTGCATGGCGCGCACAGCGGTTACGTTGGTGCTTCGCAACTGCGCGAAGGTGGCGAGCAGGTCGTGCATGGTCTGGCCTGCGCTGGCTTCAAACTGTGCGTAACGGTCGTAGGGGGCGAAGGGCGTGGACTCGCCGAGTTGCATGATGATGCGCACGCGCGGCAGCCAGTCGGTGCGTTCGCCGGTGATCAGGTGGCCCACGACATCGAAGGGCGAGAAGGTGTCAGGGGCGTAGTTGGTGTGGTGCCACGCGGGGGGCAGGTGGTCGAGCAGGGCCGAGAGCACGGCCGGCGTGCGTTCGAGCATGGCGAGGGCTTCGGCGAGTGAAAACACGGGCGAATCGGCCTGCGGCGAGTGCATGGAGGAGTGTACTGGGAGTGGGGGAAGCGGCGGTGTCCATTGCGTCGCGAAACGCCTATGCTCCCCTCCCCGTCGCAGAGGTTGACGGCCGGGCCCGGTGCACGGGCTGTGCCATGAACCTGGTCAGGGCTTGACCGCAGCAGCCATAAGTGGTCGCGGTCCGGTGCCGTCGGTGTCCTGGCCGTCAACCACTGCGACGGGCTTTTCATTTTTGCGAAGTGCGATGCGGGTCACTCGATGCGCGGATCGACCCAGCGATAGAGCACGTCGACGATGAGGTTGAAGATGACCAGCATCGTGCTGAAGACGAGCACCACGCCCAGGATGAGAAACAGGTCTTTGTTCTGTACGGCGTTCACGAAGTGCTGGCCCATGCCGGGCACGCTGAAGACGACTTCGACCACGAAGCTGCCGGTCATGGCGAGGGCCGTGGCGGGCCCCAAGTAACTGAGCACAGGCAGGAACGCGTTTTTCAGCGCGTGCTTGAGATAGATGCCGGCGGGGCCCACGCCTTTAGCGCGGGCGGTGCGGATGAAGTCGCTGGAGAGATGTTCGAGCATGCCCATGCGCGTGAGGCGCGCGATGTACGCGGCGAAGGGCAGGCTGAGCGTGATGGCGGGGAGGACGAGACTGCCCGGCGGGTTCCAGTTGCCCACGCTGAACCACTTGAGCCAGAGCGAGAAGACCGTGAGGAGAATCGTGCCGACGACGAAGCTGGGCAGGCTGATGCCCACCAGCGCGACGGCGAGTGTGGCGAAGTCGGCGATGCTATTGGGCTTCGCGGCACCGATGATGCCAGCGGCGAGGCCTATGACCAGCGCGATGATGATCGCCGCACCGCCCAGGACCATGGAGACGGGCAGGCTGCTGGTGATGATGTCGTTGACGCGCTGATCGCGATATTGCAGGCTGGGGCCGAAGTCGAAGACGCGGCGAATGGGCGGGGCCTGACCTGCCGCTTCGGCGGCGGCGCGTTCGCGGGCGAGGTCGCCTCGTATGGCGTCGCGGGCGTATTGCACGCCCGTCACGCTGGCGAGATAGCTGGTGTAGAACGCGGGAAAGCTATCGAGGTTGTACTGCGACTTCATCGCCGCTTCAACCTCAGGCGGCGGCCTGCGGCCTTCGGGGTTCTCCAGCGGATTGCCAGGAATGGCCCACGCGAGCGTGAGCGCGATGCTGTAAATGCACAGCAAGATGATGGGCAGTTGCAGCAGTCGTCGCGCGACGAGCGTGAGCATGGGAGATGGTACACCGTGCGCGAGTGAAACCCGTCAGCATCGCAAGTGGTTAGTACTCGGTGCCTTCCACGGTCATTCCTGTCAGCGTCGCTTCGAAGGCGCGTTTGCCGGTGGGGCCGCCAATGAGGCCCAAGACGTCGGTGACGAAGCGTTTGCGTTGGCGCTTCACGCCGTTGTTGATGATGAAGAGGTCGGTGCCGGGCATCACGGCGTTGCGGAAGGTGCAGTTTTCGATCCGCAGGAAGAGGCAGATGCGAGAGTCGCCCGTGTTGGCGAGGAAGGCGTAGGCGGCGAGCTGCGCGGCGGTCTCGACCATCAGGACGCCGGGGAATGTGGGCTTGCCGGGGAAGTGGCCGGCGCACCAGAATTCATCGTCGCGGACGCGCTTGAGGCCCACGCACTGCATCCAGTCAGTGCTGTGCCAGACGATGCCGTCGAGGAGGCTCATGAGGCCGCGGTGGGGGATGAGCTTCTCGATGTCGCTCTTGGAGATGGCGATGCGCGAGAAATCGATGGGGGCGAGGTCGAACGGAAGGACGCCGGATTGACCGGTGCCTGCGTCGCCAGCCGAGGGTGATGTGATCTGTTCCATGACACTGCCCACAGAAAGTGTTAACCGCGTGCGCCACGCCAGCAAGCCCCTTCGCCTGGCGGCGACACATCCAACGAACAAGAGCCTAGCCACGTCAATTGATGCCGGCTGGAGGCTCGTGTGCAGGCAGTTTACCAGAAAAAGCGGGCGCAGCGGTCAGGCTGCACCTGCCGGGAAACGTCATTCGGCCTTTTCTTCGCGGGCTTCGAGCACCTTCTCGCGGATGGCCTGGGCCTGCGCCTTGATGTCCTGCATGGACTTGCGGACGCGGGTGCCGGCGGTTTTGTTGCCGCCCTTCCATTTCAGCCAGTCGTCTTTGGACTGAGCCACGAGTTGTTCCAATTGTGTGAATTCATCCATGTCGCAAGCCTCCCTTGAGCACGCGGCCCTGGCACTCCGCCGGGAACCGCGCATCGCGATGATACCCCAACATACGCCCGTGGTCCCCCGTCTGGACCTGTTGGGAGCGTGTGTGTGAGGTTATTAGAGGGTGATTCCCGGCGAAAGGGGTCGAATCAACCAGTTTAGGGGGATTGGGTTGGAACAGTTACAGGTACTTGCCGCGTGTTGACGGGCCCGTTCGCGTCGACATCGCGTTGGCAGCCGGGATCAGTGCACAACCATCGGCAGCAGCTTCTCGACGTGCAGCAGCGCCGAGTGCAGGTACTTTTGGTTGCCGCCTTCGCTGCCGATGAGGGCGGGGGCGCAGGCGGCCATGAGGATGCGGCGGAGGTTGGCGAGTTCGTTGTAGTCGCCTGCGGTCGCGAGGCCGGCTTCGCGGCGGAGGCGGGCGAAGATGCTCACGGGTTTGGCGTGCTGGATCCAGTCTTCGTGGCCCCAGTACTGCCGCTCGAGGTAGAGGGCGTCTTCGATCCAGTGGCCCGGATGCACGAGGGCGAGATCGATGAGAACGCAGGGTCCGTCGCCCGGCTCGGCGAGTGTGCAGCCCGGAGCGATGCGGCGAAGGGCGTTGGCGATGTGAAGATCGCCATGACACCATGTGTCGTATGTACGGGCTTCCCAACGAGCTTTGAGGCTGGGCAAGTGCTTGATGACGTGGCGGATGGCCTCGTTCCACTTTTGGAACTCAGGAATGGCGTGCTCGTGGCTGAGGCGGCGTGCGCGATCGAGCAGCATGAGCCAGTCGGGACTTTTGTGCGTGCCGGTGACGGGCGAGCAGCGCGCGGCGTGCATGTGGAAGTGCAGCAGCCGGCGCATGAGTTCGGTCACGAGTTGTTCGCTCATGTGGCGCGGCAGATGATCGCCCGCGAGGCGCTCGGTGACGATCCACGCGAAGTCGTAGCCGCCAAGTTGTGTGCCGTGCGCGAGGACGCGAGGTGTGCAGCGATCATGCGCGGCGTCATAGGCGTCGCGATCATCGCACATGGTGCATGGCGTGACGCAACCCAGTCGCGTGGTCCAGTCGTACTCGACGGGGCCGATGGGGAACTTGACGAGGACGGGGACGTTGGTGTTGCCAACGCGAAACGTGGAGAAGCCGGTGCTTGCGCCGCCACGCTGCCAGGCGGCGTGAAACCACTCGACGGGACCCAGGCGACCTTCGCAGACTTCGTGCAACACGGGTTCGAGCGCGCCGGCAAGGCCGGAAAACGAAGCGCCATCGTGTGCGGCATCCGCGTGGGGCATTGCAAAAGCGTACACCGGATTTGTGAAGCCGGGCGGGTGAGCGGGCTGCGTGAAATCTGATTCACCACGGAGGCGCAGAGGAGAGACGAGCGGACGCGGTGTGATGAAACGAGGGCCTTGCCGCGCGTTACTTCGTGCCTTCGTGCCTTCTTGCCTCTCTCAGTCATCCACCAGCACGCGCGGCCCCTGGCTTTGCAGGCTGAGCAGATGCGCGTACATGCCTGCGCTGCTGGCGAGTTGGTCGTGGGGGCCTTGCTCGACGATGCGGCCTTGCTCGAGCAAGACGATGCTGTCGGCGTGGCGGATGGTGCTGAGGCGGTGGGCGATGACGAAGCTGGTGCGGTTCTTCATCAGCGTCGCGAGACTTTGCTGGATGAGCTGCTCGCTTTCGCTGTCGAGGTTGCTTGTCGCTTCGTCGAGGATGAGAATGAGCGGATCGGCGAGGATGGCTCGCGCGATGGCGATGCGTTGCTTCTGGCCGCCTGAGAGACGCACGCCGCGTTCGCCGATCATGGTTTGGTAGCCCTTTTCGGTTTCGGTGATGAATCCGTGGGCGTGCGCGGCTTGGGCGGCGTTGATGATCTCCGCTTGCGTCGCATCACGCCGGCCGTAAGCGATGTTCTCGGCGATAGTGCCATCGAAGAGGAAGACGTCTTGTTCGACGATGCCCAGCAGACTGCGGTAGCTGGCGATAGAGATGTCGCGCAGGTTGACGCCGTCGAGAAGGACGTCACCTTGCGTGGGGTCGTAGAAGCGTGCGACGAGATTGCAGAGCGTGGTTTTGCCAGCGCCGCTGGGACCGACGAGCGCGATGGTCTGGCCGGGCTTGGCGAGAAGGTTGATGTTGGTGAGGACTTCGCGGGGTTTGGTGGTTGTTGATTGCTCGGCGGCTTGGGTGGTTGTTGCGGTGCCGTTGGGCTTTGGTGTCCCTCGCTGGCGCTCGGGTTCGTTGTTGTTGGTGCGCGTTGGATAGATGAAGCTCACGTTGCGGAGTTCGATCTGGCCGCGGGCGGTGGCGCGATCAACGTCGATGGTGGGCTTGTCGCTGACGAATTCCTTCTCTTCGTCCAGCAGCGTGAGCACGCGATCGAGCGCGGCAAGGTTGCTTTGAATGTTCGCTGCGGTGCTGGTGAGCGTTTCCAGCGGGCCCAGCAGCATGAGCAGGTAGGTGAGGAACATCATGAGATCGCCGATGGTCAGCGATTTCTCCATGACAGCGATGCCGCCGTAGATCATGACGCCTGCACTGGCGATGGGGATGAGCAGGCCCCATGCGATCTCGACGATGCGCGACCACCACCAGGTGATGATCTCGATGCGTGTCATCATGTGCTGGCCGCTCACGAAGCGGGCGTTCTCGCTGCGGCTGCGACCAAAGCCGCGCACGACGCGCAGGCCGCCGAAGGCTTCGGTGGCGTGAGCGTCGACCTGCTGGCGAATTTGCTTGGCATCGCGGAAGAGCGGGCGAATTTTGCTGATCCAGGTTTTGTGCGTGACCCACACGGCGGGGATGCACAAGAGGCCGCCCGCGAGCAGTCGCCAATCGGTGAAGGCGAGAATGATCAGCGTACCGATGAGCGTGACGATGGCGCGCCAGGGGTTGTAGATCATGCTAAAGAGCAGTTCGCCCGCGAGGCCGGCGTCTTCGCGCAGCAGGCTGGACATGCCGCCTGACTTGTAGTGTTGAATGCGATGCAGCGGCAGTTGAATCGCGTGATGAAAAGCGCGGCGGCGCATGCCCACTTGCACGCGCTTGGTCACGCGCGTCATCTGCCAGCGGCCCACGATGCCGACGAACACCGCAACGGCGGAGAGCGCGACCATCGCGCCGCCCAGCCACCACAAAAGTTGGCGGCGATGACTCATGACATCCGCGACGCTGATGTGCAGCACATCGAGTACGCGCTGCGGCAGGCCCGCAGGCCCCGGGTTGTCGGTGATGATGTAGTCAATCGCAACTTTGGTCGCGGCGGGCAGCACCAGCGAGATCAGCGTCATGATCGTGACGGTTGTGAGCGCGAGCCAGATGTAGTTGGTGTGGCCCTCGCACAACTGCCAGAAGGCGCGGAAGAGCTCCCAGAAACCCCGCGTGGGTTTGCCGGCTTTTCGCCAGCCCACGCGACCCTTGTCATCCGCCTTGGTCGCCCACTCGGCATCGGTCTTGCGACGCTGGTTGTACTGATCAATCTGACGAGACGTGGCAAGGCGGCGAGAGAGCATTGTGAGAGTTTAGGGAACGCGCGGGCGGGCGACCGCACGTGTGGCTCAGGTCAGCACGGCGACGCCTCGTCGGGTGAGGGCTTCGCGGGCGACTTCGCGGTCGTCGAAGTGGGTGCGGATGGTGCCGCCTTTGCCGTCGGGGAGGATCTGCTCGGTCTCGTGGCCTTTGCCAGCGATGATGATGACGTCGCCCTCGCGAGCGTTGGCGATGGCGGCGTCGATGGCGCGTTCGCGATCGACCTGCACGAGCAGCGCGTCGCGTTTGTTGGCGGGGACGCCGGCGAGAATCTGATCGACGATGTCGCTGGGGCGTTCGGTGCGCGGGTTGTCGCTGGTGACGACGACCATGTCGGCGAGTTCGCTGGCGGCGAGGCCCATGCGGGGGCGTTTGGTGCGGTCGCGGTCGCCGCCGCAGCCGAAGACGCACCAGAGCTTGGCGCCCGGCTGCGGCGGGTGCGTGGCGCCGGCGGCGTTGCCGACGAGGGCACCTGGCTTGATGCGATTGGGCATGACGCTGCCGACGGCGCGGAGGACGTTGCGCAGCGAGTCGTCGCTGTGGGCGTAATCGACGAAGACGCTGAAGGGCGCGTCGACGGCGGTGACGCGTTCGAGGCGGCCCGGTGGCGCGGTGAGGTGCGCGATGCCGCTTGCGATGGTGTCGCGCGAGACGCCCAGGGCATGCGTGCTGCAGACAGCGGCGAGGATGTTGAAGGCGTTGTAGAGGCCCACGAGGCTGGTCTTGGCGGTGAATGTGCCCCAAGGGCCGGTGAGGGTGAGGCCCATGCCTGACATGTCGTGGCTGGTGACTTGGCAGGTGGCGTCGAGGGGTGTGGTGGGTTTGACGCCGGGCTCAATGACGCCAGCGCGGATGACGCGGGCTTTGCAGTCGCGCACCATGCGCTGCGACCAGGGGTCGAGGGCGTTGACGATGGCGACGCCGTCTTCGCGCAGCAGAGAGAAAAGGCGGGCCTTGGCGCTCGCGTAGTTCTCCATCGTGCCGTGGTAGTCGAGGTGATCACCCGTCAAGTTGCTGAAGACGGCGGCCTTGAAGCGCAGAGCGTCGGCGCGTTTCTGATCGAGCGCGTGGCTGGAGACTTCGAGGGCGGCGGCTTGGCAGGCGCATTCGCGCATGCGGGCGATGCTGCGGCTGATTTCGATGGCGGGGGGCGTGGTCATGTTGGCGGCGGCGACTTCGACGCCGTCGTCGATGATGACGGTGCCGATGAGGCCGCAGCGGGTGCCGACGCGATTGAGCAGTTGCCAGCAGAGGAAGGTTGTCGTTGTCTTGCCGTTGGTGCCGGTGACGCCGATCAGGTGGAGGTCTTTGGCGGCATCACCATAGAAGCGCTCGGCGAGGAGCGAACTGGCGAGGAGGATGTCTTTGGCGAGCAGGACGGGCACGGCGTGGATGTGCGTGCGCATCGAAGCGTCGTCGGTGAGGATGGCGGCGGCACCGGCGTCAACCGCGGCTTTGGCGAACTGTTTGCCGTCGGTTTTGAGGCCGCTGCGAGCGATGAAGAGTGAGCCGGGCAGGACGGTGCGGCTGTCTTCGGTGATGTCGCAGATGCGGGTGAGGGCGACATCGCCGGGCAGCGTGGCGGAGAGGCCGGCCTCGCCGCAGAGGTGGATGTCCAGTCCGTGGACGAGGTCGCTGAGTCGCATGGGGGAGGATATGAGCAGGCAGCGAGCGTGCCACCGACGTGCCACCGACCGTGCAAAGCCACGGTCGGTGCGGAGTTGTTGGAGGCAGCACCGACCGCTCAGGGCAGCGGTCGGTGGCACGGTGATGGAGGTGACACGAGTTTTAGATGAGCGCCTTGGGGTTACTTGGTGGAGGCGGGGGCGGGGGGAAGAGTTTGCGGTCGAGGCCGATGGGGCCGCTGCCCAGCAAGGCGAGGGCGAGGGCGGACATGAGCAGCGACAGTTGCCAGAAGAGCGTTTTCCAGACGTCGATGGCGAAGAAGTCGCGGTCGGGGATGAAGCCCAGCACGACTTTGCCGGTTTGGATGGCGGGACCGACTTCGGTCAGCCAGATGGCGCCGATCATCGTGCTCGCGAGGATGACGGCAGACAGACGCGTGAACAGACCGGCGAGGACGAAGAGGCCGCCCACGACTTCGCAGGTGGCGACGGTCCACGCGAGGATGACGGGCCAGCGGCCTTCGGCGAGCGAGGTGGGCCAGAGATTGCGGAGGGGCTGGTTGTCGCCGGTGAGGCCCGGATGGCCGGCGCGGTGGATGAGCATCGCGAGGCTGTAGACACGCGGCACCTGGATGTCGTCGGGAAATTCGCTGGCGGTGTAGATGCGCGTCTGCGTGGGCTGGCCGGCGTTGGGGCTGGAGGGCGGAGCGGTGACTTGCGCGAGCGTGAGGGGGCTAGCGAGCGACGCGGTGGGCTTGGGTTGCTCTTGTGGCGCGTGTTGATCTGCGGGCTTGGTTTGTTCAGTTGGCTCGGTTTGTTCTGTCGGCTTCGCGGGTTCGTTGCTACGCGGCTCGGCGGGACGCGGCGGGCCCATGGGCTCATCTTCGGGCGTGAAGGCGGGCTCGGGTGCTTGCGGCTTGGGCGTTGCCGGCGCTGCAGGCTGGGGCGTGAGCGCGGGCGACTCGGGGCCCACGGGCAGAGGCGAGGTGTCCTTCTTGCGGGCGGGGGGCTGCTGGTCGGTGTTGCCTGTGCCGGGCACCACGGTCTTGCCGCTCGTGGCTTCGCTGCGGACTTTTTCGACGCCCATGTTCGCAAGCAACGCGGCCTGCTCGCCCTTGACGGGAAACGTGGCTTCGATCTTGCCCAGACCGGCCCAGATGAAGGTGAGGCCCAGCGCCATCCGCAACAAAAGCGGAGCGAGCGCGGGGCCGATTTTCTTGAGCATGGGGGATGGTAGAGAGACTGGGGGATGAAGGTGCAAGGCTGCCAACGGGCATGGGCCTGTTGGCAGCCTTGGCAGGGTTGGCGGGTTTGGTCACGGGTTTGTCGCCGCGGCATGAGGAACGCGGGCTTCGAGCACCTCACGGTGCGGGCGGTGGCTGGGAAGGTGTGAGGAAGTAGTCGATCATCGCTTTGTAGTCGATGCGACCGATGTCGGTGCGTTGGTCAGCGACGGCGGTGAAGACTTTGCAGGGTGGGGGGAGAGGTTCGCCTGCAACAACCTTCTCGAAGGCACGTACTTGAAAGTCGTGGCCGAGGAATCGGCCGGGTACGACGAGGTACTCGCCAGCGGGAAGCGAAAGCTCCGAAGACGTGTCAGCCGAGTCGCCCAGCGGCCAGACGCGGCGACGATCTGCGCCTGCCCCGGTCGATGCTGTGTGGTTTGGTCGACGAAAAACGGCGTGGTCGCTCAGGCGGATGAATGACACGGACGCTTCCATGCCAAACCCATAACGCGAAAAGAGCACCGGATCGACATCGACCTCACCGGTGACTTGTGCATTTGAGATCTCCGGCAGATAGATCAGTGCGCCTGTGTCAAAGTCTTCGGTTCCTGCCGGGATGGGAAGACTGAGAAGCTTCGACGCTCCGTAGAAAAGCGTTGTTGCTTCATGCCGGACATAGGCAACGCTGAATGTCGGCGCGGCCCGCATGGGCCACTCGGGCATGCCCGCCACGACCGCGGACAAGCTTTCGGTGGGCTCGACACCGTTCGAGAAACTCACGCTTCCTTTGACGCGTCGCCCGGGCTCAAATGCGATCTCGACAAGCGGATGTTCGTCAGCCGCGGCAAGCGTGCGTGTGAGCGGACTGCGAATGGCGGTGCGGGCATACAGCGACACGACATCGGCGGAAGGTTCATCGCCAGGTCCCCAACCGTGTTTGATGCGAATACTGCAGCTGACATCTTGATTGGTGGTGCAGGGAACATCACGCACTGTCAGGCGACCGTCGGCGTCGGTCACGCCGCCTCCCACCCAGCGGCGAGCGGTCACTTCCACAACGATGGAAGCTCGCGGTAACGGCTCGCCAGTTGTCCGCCTCACGACGAACGTGACGGACTTGGGCGTCACGTCGCTCGCAGGCGGGGTGGCCTGCAGGCCCAGCGTGACGAAGCACGAGCAGAGCAAGAGAAGGTACAGCAGCGGCTTGCTGAAGAACATGGAGTGCTCCCGGCATCAGTCTAACGAGGTGCATGGCGAGCGATTGACGTGAAGAGAGGGTGGGGGTGTGCTGCTTTATGAGCGTGTTATCGAAGCAGCGACGTCACAAGAAGCGGGCGACAGAACGACAAGGCTGCCAACGGGCATGGGCCTGTTGGCAGCCTTGGCAGGGTTGGTCATGGGTTTGTCGCCACCGCATCAGGAACACCGGCTTCGAGCGTTTCACGGCGCGGGCGGTGGCTGGGGAGGTGTGAGGAAGTAGTCGATCATCGCTTTGTAGTCGATGCGACCGATGTCGGTGCGTTGGCCCGCGACGGCGGTGAAGACTTTACAGGGTGGGGGGAGAGGTTCGCCTGCGATGACTTTTTCGTAGGCGCGCATCTGGTAGTCTCGGGCGAAGAAGCGACCCGGAACGACGAGATACTCCCCGATGGGGAGTGCAAGCGACGGCGATTCGCTCTTGCTGTCCCCAAGTGGCCAAGTCCGACGCCGATCTGGTCCCGTACCCGCCGATCCGGTCGTGTTGCTTCGAACGAATACAGCCCTGTCTGCAAGGCGGATAAAGGTCAACCCGTTCTCGAGACCGTGGGCGTAGTGATCGAGCAAGGACGGGTCGACGTCAATCTCGCCAACGACTCGCGCCTTTGACTCTTCCGGCACATATGTAAATGTGCCAACGTCAACATCGTCTATACCGGCGGGAATTGGTATTCCCACATACTTGCTGCCACCATAGAAGAGCGTTGTGGCTGTTTGGCGAACGTGGGAAATCGAGAAGCCGGGCTCCGCTGGCATTCGTTGATCGGGAAAGTCTGCGGCAAGGGCGGTCAAATTCTCGATGCGTTCGGCATCAGCGGGGAAGTCGACGCTACCGCGGATGATGCGAGCGGCGTCGAATGTGAGATGAATCGTCGCTTCCGTGTCTGCCGCCGCGATGGTGCAGGATTGCGGGCTGCGTATCGCCGTTCGGTGATAGAGCAGCTGACTTGCCTCCGTCAACTGGTTCCAACCTTGTCGAGACATCGCGATTCGTGCTTGGAAGACAAAGTCCTGCCCCGAGGGGCATGGGATATCTGCGACAACTGTGCGGCCTTGCTCGTCGGTCACGCCGCCGCCAAGCCAGCGACGATCCAGAACCGCAACGACAACCGACACGTTTTGCAGTGGCTCCCCAGTCGCTCGCTTGAGGACGAACGTGACGGACTTGGGCGTCACGTCGTTCGCAGGCGGGGTAGCCTGCAGGCCCAGCGTGACGAAGCACGAGCAGAGCAACAGAAGGTACAGCAGCGGCTTGCTGAAGAACATGGAGAGCTCCCGGCATCATTCTAACGAGGTGCGTGGCGAGCGATGGCGGGTGTGTTTTTTAATCAGCGTGTCATCGAAGCAGCAACTGCACGAGAAGCTGACGACAGAACGCCAAGGCTGCCAGGTGGGCCATGGGCGTTGGCAGCCTTGGCAGGGTTGGCAGGGTTCATGGTGTGGGCACGCTCGCGTGCATCACTTGCGCTTGGGGCCGGACTTCACGAAGTCGCGGCGTTTGATTTTGACCATGCGACCGTCGGGGTGGTGCCAGACGACGCCTTCGATGGTGCGGGCGATGAGGTAGTCCTTCATCGCATCGAAGGTGCGTGGGAAGTCGTGCAGCACTTCGCTGCCGTGCGGGACGAGGGTGTGGGTGGCGAAGTTGTCGGGGTTGCCTTGCACTTTGGGGCCGACGAGTTCGTAGGTGCCGTCGGGCAGCGTGCCGGCGGCTTCCCAGGCTTCGCGGAACCAGCGGTCTTCGGGGCCGTCGCCAACCGGCAGCCAGCCGGGCCAGTGGCCGGTGACGGGATCGGGGTCCTGGGCGGGCTCAAAGCCGGGCGGCGGGGTTTTACCGTGCTGGGCGTCGTAGCGCTTGGAGAGCTTGCCGTTGAGCACGCGAGCGCAGGTGCCGTCAAACTTCCGCGTGGCGACGCCTTCGCCCGCGAGCACCCATTCGGCGCCGGGCACGACTTCGTCGCGCACGAGGCGGTCGCCGTCGTAATTGCGTTGGTAGAGCGAGATGATTTTGCGCATGGATGAGCCCCTTTCTGAAGAGTGGGAGGGTAGGGAGCAGGATGGATGCGAAGTGATGGCGTGACGGGCATGCGCCGGTGACGCGGCTCTGCCGTGCTTAGAGCGAACCGGTCACGTGGACGAGCGCGATGCCTGGCATGCAGAGGTCGGGCCGCTTGCCGGCGATTTGCGAGTAAAGCGATCTGGACAGATCAAAGTCATTGCTGGACGTGATGGCGACTTGGAGGCTGTGGATTTGTAGATCGTCCTCGAACGTGAAGATGACGGACCACGCGGGCCAGCCGAGTGGTGAGTCGATTACATTCTTGACGTGAGCGCAGTAGACCTTCACATTACGAGAACGAAACCGCCGTTCTTTTCGAAAACCGAAGGCATGACTCACATAGATCACTTCGTGCGAGGTGACGGTGATGCTGGTGCGCTGCAGATACAAGAGGAGGCAGAGGAGCAGCATGACGCCTGCGATGGAGAAGGCCCAAATCGGTGCAGATGGGGACGGAGACGTCAAGGGGGCGAAGAGAGTAAAGAGGGCTATTGCGACTGGACACGCAGAGCCAACGAGCGGAATGAGGG
Organism: Phycisphaerales bacterium; assembly: GCA_035299305.1. Classification (GTDB taxonomy): domain Bacteria; phylum Planctomycetota; class Phycisphaerae; order Phycisphaerales; family UBA1924; genus BJHL01. Next base: position 31,108 of record DATGWV010000237.1, read on the forward strand.
CGGCGCGGGCGCCGCGCTTGGTGAGGACGAAGCCGTCAGGGCAGGGCGTCAGGGCGAATGCAAAGGGCGGCAGAAATCGAAAGCCGGTCCGCTGGTCGACGATGAACTCTGCGACCGGTTCCCAGTCGCGTTCGACGGAGTGCACTTTGAAAAGGTCGTCAAGCCAACGCATGGCGGCGATTCCGGTGTCGCGACATGGCAACGTGCGTGGAAGATATGACAGGTACTTCGTGGGTTGAGGCGGGTGGTTGATAGAGCTGTCAATTCACCCAGGCAATCACGCGGGGAAACTCAGTATTTCTCGCCACCCCTCCCATATCTGAGACGACATCCCGCAATACCACAACTGCATCGCTTTTTGATCATCGCATTGCGAGATATCGAGCCAAGACGGCACAGACCGACGAGGATCGGTAATGGACACTTGACGTCGCGTTGGGTCCCAATTTTCGGCTGTGAAGTTCGTTGTCTCGTTCGTGTGATGCAATTCCACAATCGGACCACGCCGAGATGCGTAGAACTCACTTTCTCTCACATGGACAACTAGATCGTCTCCAGATCGTTCGAACGACCACAGCACCTCTGCAGGAGAGTTATCCAACGAGACAGCCGCTGAGACGACCTCGCGACTGCGACTGTATTGAAACTCACACCTCAACAAAAAGAGACGCTTCGGGAAAAAGCGGCTTTGGAAGGCAGCTGGATTTCTTTGGCTGGCTGATGCAACGAATACGTATGCATCCGTGTCGGCAGGTCTACGAGCGGAGACGGAAGAAACATAACTATGGAATGGAATGGCCTCACTGCAAATCACGAGGCAAACTCCGCCGAGTTGTGTTCTTCGCTACATCCGTTCGATTGACTCTGGTAAAGAAAGTCATAGCCGGGAGTTTTAAGAGATACGCGGTAGTAGCTAGGTGGCGCCATCTTCACGCGCAATCACTCTCACCAGGTTTGCCAAGCCCACCGCGCAACGTATCTGTCGCGCGCCGCGCCACGGCCTGCCGCGCTCTGCGAGCCGACCGTGCCCTGACGCAACTTGTCAGGTAACCCGGCACGCCGCGATAAAGCAAAAAAAATAATGGAGCCGCGGGGAATTGAACCCCGGTCCCGTGACAGTCAGTAGATCGCATCTACGCGTGTGTTGAGTATTTTAATCTCGACGATGGGGACGCGCACTCACACGCTTCTCCATCATCCAATCTGCAGAAGAGCTTCGCGGTTTGACCCCTGAAGATCTCGAATCTCCGCTAGCCTGCTGTCTTCGATTCCCCGCCTAGCAGGCGTTGACGGAGAATCGCGCAGCCAGTTTGTTAGGCTGCGAGAGCGTATTGGCGCTCGTTGAACATTTTTTTGCACGCTTTTTACGAGGCCCGCGTGCGCCTCGACGCGCCACGAAAAACTTGACGCTGCCCGGTCGAATCCAGTTCGGCCCCAGTTTTCAAAGATCAGAGAAGTATAGGGAAGATGGGGCGGCGGGTTTCAGGGAATATGAGCAGGTGAGTTATCAAGGCTGCCAACAGGGCCATGTGCGTTGGCAGCCTTGATTGGGTTGCCGGTGCAGCGTTGCTGTCACCTGCTCATCCTTTCAGGCTGTCGCGCGTTGCGGCGGTCACGCGTGTCAGGCTGTGTGTCATCGTGGTGGCGTCGGCGGGCCAGCGTTCCTGCAGCCACGTGCGGATGAGCGCGATCTGGCATTCGGCGAGGCACGCCGCGACCATGGGGACGGGGAGCGTCCATGTTGTGGTGGGGAGGGCGTGCAGTCGGGATTCGATCGCTTCGGCGAGGGCACGCGTGATCACAGCGGCGGTGTCGCTGGTCAGCATGACGCGGGCGCGGAGGCGGTTTTCCCAGAGGTGTTCCATCAGCGATTGCACGCGGGCTGGGTCGCCGCCTTGGTCGCGCGTGGTGTCGGCGAGCGCGTCGAGCATGTGGCGCATGGAGGCGATCAGGACGTCGTCCTTGTTGCGGAAGTGCTCGTAGAGCGTGGAGCGGCCGACGCCCGCGTCTTGGGCGAGTTGCGACACGTTGATGGCATCGAGCGGCTGCTCGAGGACGCGCTCGTTGAATGAGGCGATGATGGCGCTGCGCGTCTGCTGGGCACGCGGGTCTTGCGTTGCTGTTTGCGGGGCTGTTTGTCGGTCGCTGGAGGGCGAGCCTGGGTTGCTCATCGCGGCACTTTCCGGACACTTGCTGGCGTGTGTCTGACAACTCCCTGGCAATGGTACTCGGCGCTGGAATCCGCTGCGAACGCGGGGAAGATGGAGGATGCACACGCCTTCGCAACCCACCAGTGATCGTGTTTATGGCTGGACGCTCATCTCGCTCGCGTTGCTCACGGTCGCCGCGATGTCGCAGCATCCGCACCCCACGCGCAGCGGGGCGCAAGGCTTTGCGCAGGAGTTCAGCGAGAAGGCGACGGTCAACGTCGTTGTGCATGGCTCGCTGATTGCGCTCAGCACGCTGACGGTCGTCGTCATGGTGCGGTTTGCGGAGCGGCTGGGGCTGCGCGAGCGACTGACGACGCGCGCGGGGCTTGCGGCGTACATCGTGGGGACCTTGGCGCTGTGCGTGGCGGCGAGCATCAACGGCTTGCTGCTCACGCGGCTTGCGCAGCGATTTGTCGATGCACCGGCGGATGAACTTGCGATGCTGGAGACGCTGCGCATTCTGTGCAAGCATGGCAACTTCGTCGCGGACATTGTCGGCATTGTCAGTCTGTGTGTCGCGATGTGCGTGTGGTCGGTGGATGTGCTGACGCGCGGACCGCGTTGGCTGGCGGCGGTGGGGCTGGTGGCGGGTGTGACGCCGCTGGCGCTGCTGGGCACGGGCTGCATGCCAATGACGGTCGCGGGCATGGCGACGTTTGTGGTGCTGCATGCGGTGTGGTGCGTCGCGGTGGGTGTCGCGCTGGTGCGCGGACTTGTGGGGCGCGCGTGAGCAGGTCAAGGCTGCCAACGGGGCCATGTGCGTTGGCAGCCTTGATCGGTTAGCAGTGCTGCGCGTGCGGGCGCGATTACTCGAAGGCCCAGCCAAGTTCGACGACGGACATCTTGCCCGAGCGTTCGACAAAGCCCGCGAAGAGGTCGCGGTAGGCTTTGCGTTTGGCGTCCCAGTCTTCGGTCGAGAGCAGCTTGGCGGGTTCGCCTGCGACGGCGGACTGGGCGCGGGCGGCGATCCACACGGGGGCTTGGCGCTGCGCGAGTTGCGACTCGATGTCGAGCGCGAAGGTGACGGCCTGCACGCGCAGGGCGGAGTCTTGCCGCAGGCGCTGGCGGATGTCGCTGAACTGGGCTTCGATCTCGCGCACGGCGTCGCCTGCGCTGGCGTCTTCAAAGCGAGCGGCGTCGATGAGGCCCATGAGTGAGCCGGCCATGTACCACTTTGCGGCGTCGTCGCTGCGGCCTGCGTCCTGATGCGTGCGGGCGAGCATGAAGAGCGTGGGGAAGGCGGCGGAGTCTTTGCGCGTCGTGAGCCACGCGATGAGCTGTTCGCGTTCTGCGTCGTTCAGGCTCGCGGAGTCGCGCAGCGTGGCCTGCAACGCGGCGGCGTAGTCGCCTGCCTGCTCGAAGCTCGCGAGTTCGCGCACGATCGCAGGCGCGTCGGGCGAAGGCTCGGGCGTGAGATCGATCTTGGGCGGCTGGCCCAGCGGTAAAGGCGGCTGCGTGCCATCGCCCGAGCCCATGTCGAAGGGAATGACGGTGATGGGTTCGTTGGAGGCGAGCTGTTGCTCGAGCTTCTTGCGTTCGCGGCCCACGGTGAACCAGGCGAGCACAGCGAGCGCGACGATCACCGCAGCGGCGTTGCCCGCAGCGATCAGCAGCACATTGGCAGGTGTGCGTTTCACGAGTCTGAGGGGAGAAGTCGATGCAGGTGGAACACGCGAGAACGTCTCGCGAAGTGCATGAGGTATCGGCTCCCCACGTGCGGGGTTTCAGGCGGGCCGGTGTGATTGGGGCCGTGAGCAGCGGCAGATGCCGGTCAGGCTGGAGAGCGTGTCGCGCGTGCGGCGTGTGCCGATGATGCGGGGCGTGACGAGGCGGCCTTATCGGTCGCGTTTGCGGGGCTTGGCCAGTTCCTCTTTTTCAATCGCTTCGGCGGAGTCGCTGCCGATTTGCTGCACGCCCAGGGCGCGCAGTCGGCGGCGTTCCTCGCGGTTGTTCTCCAGCATGCGCTGATTCTGAATCAACTGCTGCTTGAGATTGGCCCGCTGGAAGGCGTTGAGATTCTGATCGCGAAGCTGGGCTTCGACCTGCGTGATGGCTGATTCCAGTCGCGAGATCTGCTTGGTCAGCAGGGCGATGGAGTCGCGGTTGGGGTTGGATTCATCATCCGCGAGCAGCGCGAAGTCGTCGTCGGGCCGGCTGGTGAGCACACGCGAGGAGCCGCCACCATCGACGTTGAGGGGCGTGACGCTGGCGCGCAGCGTGCCGGTCTGCTCGGAGCGTTGGCGACCCGCTTCGATTCGCTCGTTCTGCAGCGCGTTGGTGTATCGCAGCGACGTGGTGGGGGCGGGCACAGCCTGGCGCGTCTCTTTGCGCAGGCGTTCCACGCGCAGACGCCACGCGCGGCGCATCGTGCTTTCATCGAGCGCACGCGAGTTCTGCAGCTTGCTGAAGTCACCCAGCATGAGCAGGTCGGTGCGAACTTCGCCGCCTCGGGCGAATTCGACTTCGACACGGTCGAGCGGGTCGTAGCTGACGATGGCGACGCGGGCTTCGAGGTCGTTGGTGATGGGCAAGCCGCCCACGCGACGCAGCACATCGCCCGGCTGGAAGACGCGCATGGAGTCAAAGCCTGCGACCGGTCCGCCGATCACGACGCCATCAGCGGCGTTGCGCGTGCCGGCGAAGGAGACGCCCATGGCGCCGCGCGGGCCGCGCGAGAAGAGCTTGTACGCGATGGTGTTGAGCGCTTCCATCTGCTCGGGCGAGAGCGATGTGTCCTGCAGGCTGGTCTCGAGCTTGCGCAGGTTGGGCAGCGTGATGGCGCCGATGCGGTCGGCGAGTTCGATCTGCTTGTTGCGGTCCACCGCCATCGCGAGAGCTTCCTCGAGCGCTGCAAGGGGCGAGAGCATGACGTCAGCGAGGGACTGGCGAGCGGCTTCGCGCTGGGCCCAGTCAGCGGCGTCCATCTGCTTGACCATGGCGGCGAGCTTGTCGTCGCTGATGCCGGTGGTGTCTTGTGCGAAAGCGCTGGGGGCCATTGCACAACCCGCGAAGAGGGCCGCGAGCGAGACGCTCAGCATGGCGAGGGTGGGGCGGGGCATGGGGAATGGTAGAGGGGGCGCGGGTGGAGAGGTGAGGGGGTGATTCGTCAAGGCTGCCAGGGGTGGCATTTCCGTTGGCAGCCTTGAAGGGGTTGACTGGTATTGGCATCCCATCACCTGCTCACCTGATCACCCCCAAGCCTCTACCTTCCCCGCATGCCTGCTGGTCCATCTGTTCGTCGTTCGTCGCCTCGCTATCGCGCCACCAGTCTGGTGGGCGCGGGGTTGCGGGCGTATCTCGCTGGCCGCATTCGTCAGCTCAGTGACGTTGAGCACTGGCAGGTCAACAGCGCGGGCATTCAGCTTGCGCAGCTTCGCAACCTGCTGCGCACGGCGCAGGGCACGGTCTTCGGCAAGCAGCATGACTTCGCCAAGCTCGCGCAGTTGCCGCAGAACGAGCTGCTGGCGGCGTATCGCAAGGCGGTACCGATTGCCGACTGGTATGCGAGCAAGGATTTGATCGCCCGCATGCGCGAGGGCGGCGAGCCGGATGTGCTGTGGCCCGGCAAAGTCATGGACTTTGCCCAGACCAGCGGCACCACGGCGGGCGACAAGTTCATTCCCGTCAGTCAGCAGATGCTGCAGAGCAACTTTCGCGCCAGTCTCGACATCTTCGGGCACGCGTCGCGGTTTGGCGTGTCGCTGCCGCAGCTCATGACGGGCAAGAGCGTGTTTCTGGGCGGCACCACCAAGCTCGACACCAACCAGCACGGCGTGCGCACGGGTGACTTGTCGGGCATCGTCACGCCGCTCATTCGCTGGCCGCTCACGCAGATTTATCTGCCCGGGGCGGAGATCGCGCTGATGAATCACTGGCCGACGAAGATCGAAGCGATGGCCAAGCGGTGTCTGGATGAAGATGTGCGCATGGTGAGCGGCATGTGCAGTTGGGAGCTGGTGCTGTTTGAGAAAGTGGTGCAGCTTGCCCGCGAGCAGGGACGCAAGGTGAACACGCTGCGCGATGTGTGGCCCAACATGCAACTACTCGTGCACGGCGGCGTGAAGTACGCCCCGTTTGATCAGCGCATGCGGCAGATGTGGAGCGGCGACCCCGACGGCGAAGACTTTCCCGCGCGTGTGGAGCTGTATCCGGCGAGTGAAGGGTTTGTCGCTATTCAAGACACGCAGGGTGATCCGGGGCTGCGACTGCTCACGGACATCTACAACTTCTACGAGTTCGTGCCGCTTGAGCAGATCAATGACGCCAACCCGCCCGCGTTTGCGTGCTGGGAAGTGGAGAAGGGGCAGAAGTACGTCGTGACGATGAGCACGTGCGCGGGCATGTGGCGTTATGTGCTGGGCGATGTGGTGGTGTTTGACACGGTGCCTGACAAGCCGCTGTATCTCGGTGGGGGCGGCGGAGATGGGCCGTGCCGCCTGCGCATCGTCGGTCGGCATCGCCACTTCATCAACGCGTTTGGCGAGAACTTGATCGTTGAGCACATTGAGAACGCCGTGGAACAGGCTGCTCGCGGCAGCGGCGTGATCGTGGGCGAGTTCACGGCGGGGCCTGTGTATCCGGGTGAGGGCCGGCGCGCGGGGCTGGAACTGGTGGTGGAAGTGCAGCCCGGCACGGACGCGGGGACGCTGGCGCGATTTGCGCAGGCGTTTGATGCGTCGCTCAAGGCACAGAACGTGGATTACACCACCAAACGCACCGACAGCCTGGGCATGCAGGAGCCGACCATCACGCCCGTGCCGTTCGGGGCCTTCCACCAATGGATGGAACGACGCGGCAAGCTGGGCGGACAGAACAAGTGCCCGCGGTGCGCGAATCACCGAGATTATGTGGAAGGTGTGAAAGGCACGGTGTAACGCTCGGCACGTGCCGGCAACAGAACATCGCCGGTTCATCTGCCCGCGTCTGCCTCCAATACCATTGCCTCCATGCACCCTCCTGACTGGCTCAATGTTCTTCGTGCCGCCGATGCGCTGCTGCAGCAGTGCGAGTCGCTAGTCAGCGACTTGCCTGATGTCGTCTACACAAGCGAGAGCACGGTGCTGCCGGGCGGGACGGTGGGCAAGCACTTGCGGCACGTGACCGATCACTATCACGCCATTGTCGCGGCGAGCAGCGGCAGCGAGCCGGTGGACTACGACCATCGCTTGCGCGATGTGCCCATGGAAGTTGATCGCGCACATGCCCTGCGGACGTTGGCAGCCTTGCGGGCGTCGATTGCACAGCTTGCTCCGATGGGGCATGCGTCGCCTGTCAGCGTGCGTGTGATGCTTGCGGGCGATGGGTGCTGCGCAACGCTGGGCACGACGCTGGGGCGCGAGTTGGCGTTTGCGACGCACCACGCGGTGCACCATCAGGCGATGATGCGGGCCATCGCGGGCGAGTTTGGCGTGGACATTTCGCCTGACTTCGGCAAAGCGCCGAGCACGATTCATCACGAACTTTCCACCAAACGCTGATTTCCGTCCGCATTCCCTCGCGTGTGCACCGTCTCTGTCATTCCCGTCGCTCGCGGCTTTCGCGTCATGGTGAATCGTGACGAGAGCGTGCTGCGCCCGGCTGCGCTCCCGCCGGCGTGGCGCACGATTCTCGCGGGTGACGGCACGCCCATTCGCGCGATCTGGCCGGTTGATCCCTCGGGCGGCGGCACCTGGGTGGGCGCGAGCGAGCGCGGATTGCTGCTGACGCTGCTGAACTACAACCTGGAGAGCGCGCCTGGCGTGCCTCGCGAAGTTGTCACGACGGGCCTGCGCTCGCGAGGCGAGATCATTCCGCAGTTGCTCACGCACGCAACCGCCGATGACGCGGCAAGTGCGCTGGAGCGATCCGACCTGCGGTGCTACGGGCCGTTTCGTTTGCTGGCGATTGACCATGTGGGCGGGCAGGATGCGGGGCCTCGCATTCGCGAGATGCGCTGGGATATGCAGACGCTGGATGTGCGCGAGGCCGTGACGCCGCCCGCGTGTTTTGCGAGCAGCGGCTTGGGCGATTCGCTCGTGCGCGTGCGAGGCGATCTGTTCAGCAAGATGGTGAGCGAGCGCGGCGCCGAGGCAGCGACGCAGGAAGCGTTCCACGAGCACGCGTGGCCTCATGCCACGCATCTGAGCGTAATGATGAGCCGCAAGGGCGTGCAGACGGTGAGCGTGAGCACGGTTGAAGTGAGTGAAGGCGCGGGAGCATCACGCGATGTGCGGTTTGAGTATCGTGCGATTGCACGGGCTGAGAACACGTGACGGAGCCGCGGACTATTGCTCCGGATGCAAGGCTGCCAACTGGCCCATTCTAATTGGCAGCCTTGGCAGCCTTGCGTCGTCATGCTTGTGGCTCAGATCGCGATGCCCGGCACGCTCGCGAGACTTGAGAGGCCAAGCGGCTCTTTGGTCCAGAACGGTTCGGCGGTCTGCACGCGGATGCGTGTGCCCATGTAGCGGTCGTGGGCGGCGAGTTGGTCCGGCAGTTCGGCGTTGGCCTGTGAGAGTCCCGGGCGCGGGCCGAACTGCGATGTGTACGCCATCACGCTGCGGATTTTCTTCTCGCTGAAGCCGGTGGTGTCGAAGACGAAGTGCGGATCGGGCACGCGGCGCAGGTGCGAGCAGTAGTAGTAGAAGACCCAGCTCGGATAGATGGGCGGGCCGATCTGTGTGGAGCCGGGCGGCGTGGGCATCTCGATTTTCGTCAGCTTCGCGTCAAAGCGCGCGTCTTCCGCGATGCGCGTGACGGCGATGTGATCAGGGTGTGCGTCGAGCGGATGCGGCATGAACAGCACGTTTGCCTGATGAGCGCGGATGACGCCTGCGACCTTGTGCCGAGCTTCGATGCTGTGCGTGACCGTGCGATTGGGCAGGTCGAGCATGATGCGTGCGAGCCTGCCTCCCCGTGACTGCGCTGCGGCGGATGGCGCGAGCTCTCGCAGGGCTGCGGCGGCCTCGATAAGGCGCGACGAGCGATCGCCAAAGGGCGTGGGGCTGCCGTCTGTCATGTCGGCGATGAGGACGTTGTGGCCTTGCTCAGCGAGCGCGGCGATGGTGCCGCCCATGCCGATTTCGGCGTCGTCGGGGTGCGGAGCGATGATGAGGATGTTGGCCATGATGAGTTAGGTATGTGTCGCACTGGGGTCGAGCATGCTGCTGCCATCCGCGGGCAGCACCATGCGGAACGTCGCACCTTTGCCTTCGTCACTCGTGAGCGTCAGCGTGCCGCCGTGTTGCTGAGCGACGCGCTTGGCCACGGCAAGGCCCAGGCCTGTGCCCTTCACGCCTTTGGTGGTGTGGAACGGTTCGAAGATCCAGCGTTGTTTGGCTTGGGGAATGCCGGCACCGTTGTCGATCACGGCGATGTCGACTTCGGCGTGACTGACGGTGGTGCCGTTGGTGCGTTTGGAGCCTTGCGGGCGATAGACCACGCGCACGGTCACGATGCCTTCTTCGGGCTTCACGGCTTCGATCGCGTTGGTGATGAGGTTCATCAGCGCCTGGTGCAGCAGAGGCGGGTCAATCGGCACGGGCGGCGTTTCGCTGTCGATGTCGACGACGAGCGCGACTTGTTTGCCGCGTGTCTGCGGCTCGAGAATCTCCACGCAGTCGTCGATGATGCCGCTGAGCTGCGCGAGTTCGGGCTCGATGCGACGCTGGCGTGAGAAGGCGAGCATGTTGAGCGTGAGGCTCACGATGCGCGAGAGGTTGCGATGCAGAATGGGCCAGCCGCCCTTGGCAATCTTCAGATCGTCTTTGCTGAGGCCCATTTCGACGACGTCGGCCCCGCCGCGAAGGCCTTGCAAGATGTTCTTGATGCTGTGGCTGAGCGTCGCGACGGTTTCACCGATGGCGGCGAGGCGTTCGGCTTGCAACTTCTCTTGGTAGAGCTGCGCGTTGGCGAGGGCGAGGCCGGCGTGCTGGCCCACGGCGTTCATGAGCGCGAGTTGTTCAGCGGTAAAGGTGTAGTTGGCAACGCTGCTATCGATGTAAATCGCGCCGTAGGTCTTGTCGCGGAAGCGAATGGGCGAGCAGATCGCGCTGCGAATGCTCAGTCGCTGCACGCTGTCGCCCTTCGCGAAGCGCGGATCGGTCATGGCGTTGCTGGACAGGATGCCTTCGCTCTTGGTGATGACGTGCTGGAGAATGGTGCGCGAGACGTGGATCTTCTGGTCTTCCACCGCGAGCACCGCGTCGCGGTATCGCACGGCAGCGGGCAGATATCGCTGGTCGTTGGTTTCGTCAACGAGCATGATGCAACCGCGCTGCGGATGGAACTCACTGAAGACCAGGTCCATCACGCCTTCGAGCAACTGAGCGCGGTCCATGACGCGCTCGGTCAGCATGCTGGTGAGGCGATAGATGATGCGCAGGTGATCCATCGCCGCCGCGCGGGGTTCGGGCTCGGCGAGAATCACGGAGTCGTCGTTGGGATTGCTGGGCACATTGGCGGGCGTTGTGCTGCGAGTTCCGCCGTTCGCGGGCTTGGGGGGTTTCTTGTCGTCCCGTGGCGTCAGCGTTTTCTCGCTGAGTGCATAGCTGGGTAGCGAGCGTTCGACGGTCGGCGTCAGTCGGTCCTTTCCAACCACGCGCACGCTCTCAGCGGCTTTGGTTTCCGTCACACCAAACACCAGCACGCTCTGGCCCACGCGAATCTGATCACCCGGGCGCAGCCGCTCGCGCTGCCAGATGCGTGTGCCGTTCACGTATGTGCCGTTCTGACTTTCGAGGTCGCGGATGTACCAGACGCCATCGTCGGGCGTGAGTTCGGCGTGCCGGCGAGAGATGGCGTTGTCATCGATGGGCAGGGCCTCGCTGCTGCGCCCGAGCAACTGCGGCTCGTGATTGGGCAAGTTGAACGTCTTGCCTTTGCCGGGGCCTTGGATGACGGAGAGGACGAGCATGGGGGAGCGTAGTGGGGAAGGATCGAAGTACCAGAGTGCGAAGTGCCAGAGTGCAAAGTGTCGGGCGGCGGCCGGGCAGGGTTGTCAGCGAGGCGCGTCGCTCGGCTTTGCTAGTTGCCTGGGTCGCACCAGCAACGGTGTCTCACATTTCCTCCACCCACTCGCGCCACACGCGCAGCGCGCGTCGCCAGGGGTTTCGCGTTCCTGGCAGGCAATATGCGGGGTCAGTCCAGCGTTCCATGCACCAGATGAATCGGGCCACACTCGCTCGTTCCGCTGGCGACCACGGCGGCGGCTTGGCGATTTGGCGGAGTACTTCCGCAAATCGCTGGTCGTCCAAATTGCGTGTGAGGGTTCGCGTGCGTTTTTCTTCCGGCTCGTCGCTGCCTCGGGCGAGCATGAGAAATCGCATCATCGTCGGAGGAACGTAGTAGCGGTATGCGGGACGCTCGAGGAAGACCCAGCCGCCGATGCCGCCGAACGGTCGCCAGCGTGCGTCATCGATGAGTTGCGTCCAATGCGTGTCGAGATCGGCCCGGCGAGCGGCCGCTCGTTCTTCGGCCGATCCGTAGTGGTCCACGACGACACTCTCCGACCACGACATCATCTCTGGGGCGCCCTTGCCACGGTGCACATGGGCGAAAGCCGCCGTGATGTCCGTCCGCAGGCGATCGCGCCACTCGATTTCGTGTGCTCGTAGCGGCCGAAACATGTGTTGAGGGTACGGGTAATGGGCTGGAAGTTGTTATCAGGCCTTCACGAGCCGGGAACCGCGACCCGATCGGCCTATCCCCCTCGCCCGGGTATCAATTACTCTGCATTGCACGGAAAAATCCTGACAGTGCCCGCTGCCACCCGACGCATGTTCAGCAACCAGTTTGTCAGATTCGTGCCCCGGGGTGGATGGAAGGGGCGAGTGGTCTGGCCGTTTCCCGTTTCCAAGGAGTTTCTCATGCACACGCGTCTTACTCGCCTCGCCCCCGTTGTCAGCCTCGCGTTGGTTCTCGCCGCTGGCAGCGTGCTGCCCGCCGCCCACGCCTCGGGCCTTGACGATTTCCCCCAGAACACCGTCTTCCCCGCAGCCAACACGCTGATCGGCTGGCAGGCGGCCATCGATGCGACGCGCAACGCGGCTGGCAACGGCGTTATCTCGCGCATCAAGCTGGAACGCGAGAACGGCGTGTGGGTGTATCGCTCGGAGATGGGCATCGGCACGTTCCGCCAGTCGGCCCGCGTGGAAGTGAACGCGACGACGGGCGCGGTCACTCGCATCCGTCGCAGCAACACGGGCGGCGGCGAGATGCGCAACCTGCAGAACATCGCCAATTCGCTCAGCACGATCACGGTGAGCTTCCCGCAAGCCGCGAGCATCGCGGAAGCGCGCGTGCCCGGTCTGCAGACGTATGACATCGCTCTCGAGCGGTCGGGCAGCCGGCCTCTGGCGTACAAGGTGCAGATGTGGGTCTCTGGCGGCGCCGCGGAAGTCCGCGTGAACGCCGTGACGGGCGCGATCATCAGCGTGCAGACGGTCGGCACGATTCCGCAGGGCGGCACCACGCCTCCTGCTGGTGGCGGCACGACCCCGCCCGCCGGTGGTGGCACCACGCCTCCGGCTGGTGGCGGCACGACTCCGCCCGCAGGCGGCGGCGTCACGCCGGTCGCGCTGACGGGTGACACACTGAAGCTTGCGAACGCGATCAGCGCGTCGCTCGCGACCGAACCGGCTGGCACGCTCTTCTTGGAAGCGTCGTTCAAACGCAACCGCTTCATCAACAGCATCGAAGTGAAGACCGTTGAATCGGGCTCGCTCGCGGCTGAGGAAATCACCCTCAGCACCAGCACCGGCGCCATCACCCGTCGTGAGAACGAAGGCCTGGATGCGGGCGATGCGGCGCAGGCCAGCGCTCTGTTCGCGGCTCTGAACGGCCAGACTGTCATTGGTCACGCCGACGCCATGGGCCGCGCTCTTGCCGTCCGCTCGGGCCAGGTGACCGAAGTTGAAATGCAGATGCTGGGCGCCACGGCCATCTACGAAGTGAAGGTGCAGCAAGGCACCCGCGAGCGCAGCGTGAAGGTCAATGCCATCACCGGCGCGATCATCCAGTAACCGTCCCTTCTCGTGAAGCACGATCGCTCGTGTCGCGTTCTGTCAACATCGCTTCCCCCTCCGATGTTGGCATCCTCCGCACACGAGCGATCGAGCCTGACAACGCCTGCCTGCAAGCAGGCGTTGTCGCTTTTGCCTCCGCTCCTTCCCCAACACGAGCGGTGGGGGCGGGCCCAGTAGCCAAGGCCCCCCGCCCCGTGTATGCTGCATCCGCGTGATGGAGGCTTCCCAGTCCGGCGACAGCCACGCGTCCCACGCGCTTGCCGAAGGCTCGCGCGAGTTCTGGGCCGCGTTCGATGCTGAACGCGCTCGCATTCTGCGTCGACGCATGCTGTGGTACAGCGGCGTGATGATGTTTCTGCTGGCGATCGCGGTACTGGGCAACCTGATTCAGTATCTCAATCCCACGTACGCGGATGGCACGCCCAAGCGGAACATCGAGTTTGAACTGATCTCCGTCGGCGGCGGATTTCTGGCCTTCGCGGTGATGTTTGTGCTCGTGCGTGTGCGAAAGCCGGACCGCCGGCGGCTGGTGTCGCTCACGACGATCATTTCGATTGTCGCCGCTGCGGTGATCACGACGTTCTACACGCTCGCGGTGATGGTTGATGCGCCGCAGAGCCAAGGCGGGACAGTGCCCGACAATGATCCGACGCATGCGCACGACATGGTCGTGATCAACACGTTCTTTGTGCAGGCGATGGCGTGCCTGCTGATTCCCATGCCGATGCGCGAGTCGTCTCGGTTTTCATTGCCTGCGTGGCTTCTGATTCCGCTGACGCTTGCGCTGATCGTGCAAGCCACGACGCGGCAGACGATCGGGTACAGCATTCTGGGCGCTGTCGTGATGCTGCTGCCCATGCTCTGGAGCGCGTGGCGGTATCGGGAGATGGACGCTCGCTTCACGTCGCACCAGCGGCTGGCGAAGTTTGAGGAGGTCGCATCCGAACTTGCGTACGCGCGTCGCATTCATGAAGCGTTGTTTCCGCCGTTCATCACGCGCGGGCCGATTCGCGTCGCGTACACGTATGAGCCGATGCGTGAGATCGGCGGCGACTTTCTGTTCGTCTGGCCTTTGCATGCACCGCCCAGTCAGAGCGATGCGCCCATCACGATCGTGCTGATTGACGTTTCGGGGCACGGCGTTGCGGCGGCACTGGCAGTGAACCGGTTTCATGGCGAGCTTCGCCGATTCTTTGCCGCCTCGCCGCAGGGGACGCCCGCGGAGTTGATCACAGCGCTGAATGCGTTCGCGCATGAGGAGCTCGCACCGCAGGCGGTTTTCGCCACAGCGATGTGCGTGCAAGTTGACCCGCGCACCAACGTGGTGCTGGCCGCGAATGCAGGACATCCGCCCGCATTGCACCGCAGCGCGGCGGGAGCGATCACGCCGATCAATGCAACGGCGACGATGCTCGGTGTGCTGCCGCCTGACTTGTTTGCGTCAGACCCTTGCGAGCTCTCGCTTTCGCCTGGTGACACGCTGCTGATGTACACCGACGGCCTGAGCGAAACGGCGGGAGACAACAACGAGTTCTTCGGTGTGGAACGCATTGCCGAGGTGCTAAAGGACACGGGACGCGAACCGCACACGCAGCTAGCTCGGCGGGCCGCGTCGTTCCGCGTGGGTTCGTCGCGCGACGATCTGCTGGTGGTGCAAGTCACGCGAGCGTGAAGGATGGTTCACTCGGGCTCGTCGGGCGCGGGGCCCTCATAACCTGCTGTGTGCAATCTGGCGATTCCAGCCTCGTCAAACTCGCGACCGATCAGGTGCTGGTCATCGCCACCGTGGTCGGCGCGGCTGCCACTCTGCCTGCGCTGATTGAGTTCATTCTCGAATGGCGCAAGCGCCGGGAGCGCGTGGCGCTGAGCATGGATGATGAGCCGCTCACGGCGACGAGCCCGGATGATGTGCAGCTTGTGGGCCTGAATCATGTGCTGGCGGATATCGCGGACCTCATCGATCGTGCGCGGTTTCCGCAGGCTTATCGCGATTTGAAGCTGGGCAACGAGTTGCTCATTCTGGGGCCGCATCTTTCGGGGAAGAAGACGCTTGCTCGCCGGATCGCGCAGCTCGCGGGTATTCCACGCATCATCACCATCTACAACCCGCGCAACAGCGATGCGCTCGCGAAGGCCAAGTCGCGGCTGCGTCGCAAGACGGATGACAAGATCGCGCTCTTGCTGCCGAACCTTGATCAGGTCTTTGAGTCCGACGCGCCGCAGAGTGATCGGGATGAGGAAGTGGAAGCCGAGCTGGATGCACTCATCGAGACGGTTGCCAATCGTCCCAACGTGCTCATTATCGCGACGGCCAGCAAGCTGACTGAAGGCGACGATCTCGACAATCTATTCGGCATGAAGATCGTGCTGCCCGGCGCGGCTCCGATCGGCCGGCGACCGGGTTCGCTGTCTCCCGATCACAAGGCGTTGCTGCGCGAAGTCGCGACGCATTATCTCAAGCGAGCGAACGAAGCGGGCTGCGTGCTTATGGGCATTTCTGCGGCGGAGGCCATCGAACGCATCTTGAGTCGGGCCGCGAACGCTGCAGAGGTGGAAGAGATTATCGAGTCGGCGCGGACGACGGCGATTTATCAGCAGCGAACAGGGGTTGCGCCGGCGATGCATGTGACGCAGGAGTCGCTGGAAAAGGGCATTCGCCGCGTGATGGGCGCGTGAGTCAATCGCGTTTGGTCGATTGTCAATGGGCCGCTGGTCGGTTCAGCACATCGCGAGGAAGCTGAGCAGGCTCAGGATGATGATCCGCTTGCGAGTGTCCGACATGGAGAGCAGGAGAGTCATAAACGCCTCGTCTCGAATTGTGTCCAGCGGTGCGGCGGTCGCCGAGATCGCTGTCCCGACGCTCGTGTCTGGTGTCGCGACCGCATCAAGCAGGTCGCTGGTCGCACCAAACTGTCGAACATCGATGCTGGTCATAGATCAACCCGCGTGCCAAGTCTGAGGCGTGAGAACGTGGAGTGCATGCTACCGCGCCAAAGTCGGTTTGTGAAGCCGATTTGCGACGTTTTGCGGCTTCTAGGACGACGGGCTCGCCAGACCTCGCGTGCAATGTGCCGAATGTTGCGACGATGCATCATCACCCGTGCAACACTTGTGGCGTGAACGCAACACCCCCGCGCCCGCATTGCTTTTCCATCTTCCCGCTGCGACGATCTGTGTGTTATTGCGCGCTGGTCGCAATTCCGCTGCTGGTCGCGACACATGCGGCGGCGCAGGCCCCAGAACCGAGTTCTGCGGTGCCCGCGTCGGGCGTCGCCGCTCCGGTTGTTGTTGCGCCGGTTGTTGATAGCGGACTTGCACGCACGGCGTTGAGCTACGTGCAGCAGCGGTTGGTGCATTGGCGTGGCGAGGGCGACGAGTCGGTCGCGCCGTCACTGGCGGGCGCATCAGCGGTCAGCGTGACGCTTCGTCTTGAAGGGCAGCTCATCGCGCGAAGCGAAGCACTCGGCGCTGACAGTCTCGAAGCCGTCGTGACGCGAGCACTCGCGCAGGCGGATACGAAGATTCCTGCGGCCAACGATGCGTTGCAACTGCAAGCCAGGCGGCAGATGCAATCTCGTGTCATCGCGACGGTTGAACTCGCTGGTGAACGCTTGCCACTGGATGCGACGACATTCGCGCAGACGAACGCGGATGTGAAGCCGGGCGTTGAGGCGATTGTGGTGGAAGTGGGGGAGAAGCAAGAGGTTCTCTTTCCGTTGCGCATGTTGCAGGCCGGTGATTTGCCCGCGCAGGCAATCATCTCCAGCATCGCGCAGCTTTCGGGTGATCCGGCGATGCCGATGCCGGGCGTGATCGGGCAGGAACTGGGCGACTTGCGTCGCACGAAAGCCGTGCGTGTGTTCAGGTCGTCTGTCGTGCAGATGACGCAGCTCACGCCGGGCGGCCCTGGCATGCTTCTCACACGCGGCTCGCGCGTCGTTGCGTTGCGAGAAGTCAATCTCGCGATGCTGACCGACTTTCGCGAGCGGCTGATCGATCACATCGATACACGCATCGCCCGAACGCCTGATGGCTCGCAGCTGTTTGCAACGTACTTCCCGTATCAGGATCGGGCCGATAGCGTTGCATCGCCCTTGCAGCGGGCAGTTTTGTGTGCCACGCTTGCACGAAGCACTCCACGCGGCGCGGCGTTCGCACGCGAGTTGCTCAACGATCTCATCACGCACGATGCTCGCAGTCTCAAGGAGCCGACGACCGCTGCGGCGGCGGTTGTCACGATGGCGTGGCTCAAGACGCCCATTAACGACGATGCATGGCGAGCTGCGCTGACGCAAGCACGCGACACGCTTGCGGCGAGCTACGCGAATGACGCATGGGCTGACACTGTGCCGACAGGGAGCCGAGCGATGGTCACGCTCGCGCTTTCGCATCTGGCCACAACATTCGCGAACGAAGCGACACGTACTGCCGACGTGGCGCGGGCCTCCGCTGCGACACGCTCGCTGCTCGCGAACACGACGCCTGGTTCACTGGTGACGCACATGCCGTGGCTCGGTTATGCGCAGCAGCAACTGGCCGGCGATGAACCGATTGCCGCCGCGCCTGCTCTGCGCGACATGCGAGCGATGTTCTGGGAGCGCTCGCTGCAAGCCGGTACGTCTGACACGGCGGACCTCGAAGGCGGCGTGATCTTCGGCTCGCGCGATCCGTCAGGCATCGCTGGGCCGACGTGGAACACCGCGCGTCCGGTGGCATTTGTCGCGGCGATGCTGCGTGATGCTCGATTTACTGATGATGCCGAGACATATTCGCAGCTGAGCAAGCTGCTCCCCTCGCTGCGATTCCTGCGTCAGCTCGCGATTGATGATGCGAGCGCGTTTGCATGTCCGCAGCCGCGCCGAGCGATGTGGGGCGTGCGTGTCGCGCCGTGGGATCAGCGGCAACCCATTGAAAGCAGCGCGATGACACTGCTCGCCGTCAGCGAAGCGATTGAGAGCATCAATGCGATTGCGTCGCGAGCCCCCGCTGCGGTGCCTGCGCCGCCAGCGAAGTAGTTTTTCGCGTGGGAGCAGTGCCACAGTTCTCGCCAAGCAGCATCTCATGAGTATCGCATGTCGTCCCACTCGCCTTCACATCTCTCGCCTGCAGATGTCGCGCCAACTGCGCGCATCGATCTTCCTATTGAGGGCATGACCTGTGCAGCGTGCGCCGCTCGCATCACCAGACATCTCGCGAAGCAGCCCGGCATCACATCAGCGAGCGTCAATTTCGCGACGAAGACGGCAACAGTGCAGTTCAATGACGCGGCGACCGATGTGCCTGCTATCGCCGCGGCTGTGAACGCCATCGGTTTCACCGCCACGGTACCCGAACCTGCACCCGTGGCACGTGCTGCGTCAGGCGCGTCCACCGCACCATCGCTTGAAGCTCGGCTCGATGCTGAGACGAGGACGCTTCGCGTGAAGCTCATCGTCGCAGCGATCTTCACGTTTCCGGTGTTCATCATCGCGATGTCACACGGGCGTGTGTCTACGTTCAACGTTTCGTGGATCAACTGGCTGCAGCTCGTACTCACGCTGCCGGTCGTGTGCTGGGCTGGCAGTCAGTTCTACATCTCCGCCATCAAGCAGTTGCGGTTCTTCTCGGCGAACATGGACACGTTGGTGGCTCTGGGCACGGGTGCCGCATTCATCTATTCGCTGGTTGTCACTATCTGGCCGGAGTTCGCGGCCGCTCTCTCTGCAACACATGCGTCGCACGAGCCCGCGCATGTGTATTACGAGTCTGCTGCAGTCATCATCGTGCTTGTGCTGCTGGGCAAGTATCTTGAGTCGCGTGCGACGCGACGGGCGACTTCGGCGATCAGTTCGCTCGTCAATCTCACGCCAAAGTTTGCACG
Source organism: Phycisphaerales bacterium (assembly GCA_035299305.1). Lineage (GTDB taxonomy): Bacteria > Planctomycetota > Phycisphaerae > Phycisphaerales > UBA1924 > BJHL01. The sequence continues at coordinate 50,181 of DATGWV010000237.1, forward strand.
CGTGCAACGCGGAAGCGGCGATTTTGATGTTGCTATCAACGATCTTCGCGTTGGCGACATCATTCTGGTACGTCCGGGCGAAAAGATCGCTGCTGATGGTCGCGTGATCGCGGGTTCGTCGGCAATCGACGAGTCCATGCTCACGGGCGAGAGTCTGCCGGTGGAGAAGTCGGTCGATTCGCTTGTGTTTGCCGGTACGCTCAATACGACGGGTTCGCTGCGCATTCTTGCGACCAAAGTCGGTGAGCACACGTCGCTGCACCACATCATTCGCCTTGTGCAAGAAGCGCAAGGCAGCAAAGCACCCATTGCACGGCTCGCCGACCGCATCAGCGGCGTGTTCGTTCCGATCGTGCTGGTCATTGCGCTGCTGACGTTTGCCGCGTGGTGGCTGCTTGATGGCAGCCCCGACAAGCTCACGCACGCGCTCACAACGTCTGTTGCGGTGCTCATCATCGCGTGCCCGTGCGCGCTCGGGCTCGCGACGCCCACGGCGATCATGGTTGCCACGGGTCGGGCGGCGCGCATGGGCATTCTGATTCGAAGTGGTGAAGCCCTGGAGAACGCACATCGCGTCACGGCGGTTGTGCTTGATAAGACGGGCACAATCACAGCGGGCAAGCCCGCTGTCGTGCGCATAGTGCCCGCGCCGGGCGTGAGTGAAACGGAACTGCTTGCCACTGTGGCGTCGGCGGAGCGCCCCAGTGAGCATCCGCTCGCCGCGGCGATCGCACGCGAAGCAGCCGCACGCAGTCTACCTCTGGCGCAGCCCACGCATTTTGAAGCCGTGCCCGGCAAGGGCGTGCGGGCGGTGCTGCCTGCGGGCACGGTGCTTGTGGGCACACAAGAGTTGCTCGCGCAGCACGCAATCACGGTGACTGAGGAGCTTTCCCTCGCTCACACGATCATGCACGTTGCGAGAGATCGCACATATCTCGGCGCGATCATGCTCGCCGACACGATCAAGCCGACAAGCCGCGAAGCGATCGCATCGCTGCACGCGATGGGGCTGCGTGTCATCATGCTGACAGGTGACAATCTCGCGGCCGCGCAAAGTGTCGCTGCTGAGGTGAACATCACGGACGCTCGTGATATTCATGCGAATGTGCTGCCTGCTGACAAAGCCGCGCACATCGCGGCGCTGCAGCGCGAAGGTCACCGTGTCGCGATGGTTGGCGACGGCATCAACGACGCTCCGGCGCTCGCCCTGGCCGATGTCGCGATCGCGATGGGTACCGGTGCTGACATCGCCATGGAAACCGCAGCGATCACCATTCTGCGAGGCGACCTGCGAGCTGTGTCGCAAGCCATCAATCTCTCACGCCGCACGATGCGGGTGATCCGACAGAATCTATTCTGGGCGTTTCTCTACAACTCGCTGGGCATCCCGCTCGCCGCCGGCGTGCTTTACCCAGCGACAAGTTGGCTGCTCTCGCCGATGATCGCAAGCGCGGCGATGGCACTCAGTAGCGTGAGCGTGGTGACGAACAGCTTGCGGCTCGCTCGGCGCAATCCCTGATTCTCATCAGCGGCGAGCAGGTCAACTAACAAACAGGCCCCGCACTTGTGAGGCTTTGCCGGACTATTCGCACATTTTGTGAAAGCGGACGACGGGATTTGAACCCGCAACATTCAGCTTGGAAGGCGGACGCTCTAGTGCCGAAGGTGCTGAAAAGACAAGCACTTATGACACGGGCGAGAACGTCCCCAGCGTTAGTGCCAGCGTTTCAACGCCTGAAGACGCTGAACTCGCCGCAATCATCGCGGCATGGGCGACGCTTCCAGCTGCAATGCGGGCGGGTGTGGTGGCAATAGTGAACGCAGCGCGAGGTGTACAATGAAGAAACCACCATCCACAAAGCGCAAAACTAAGCCAATGGGCACCGTGGCATCGGCAGACTCCGTTGCGCCGCATCGCACCAACTCGCACGGAGTGCATCGGCCAGCGTCAACAAACGGCGAATATGATGAGATTGCGGAACGCTCTAGCACCCACGCTGTATCGGATCGCGGCGCGGGTGGCCGATTCGTCGCTGGCAATCGAGGTGCTCCTTCAGCGTCTTGTCGGTCATCCCCGAGAGGACTTCCGGGCGTTCTGCTAGCGCGTCGTAGAAAGCGATCTCATCTCCTGACAATTTTCTCCTGCACAGTGTTCCCGCGCGTGCTCGACCGGATCTCGTCCCGGATCAGCCGCTCGAGCAGCTCAACCGCGAGTTTTTTGTCGGCATCATTCGGTCGTCTTGGAGGAACTCATCTGACAGCAGCCCGATGTTCGGGCGCTCTACGCCCGCGAGTTTGAAGAAATCCGACACGCTATCGGAGGGAATCGCGTTGTCGAGTCCCTGCGTCAGCGCCGAGTCATTCGCATCTTTGCAGGCGGTGACATAGGACCGTTACCGGCGCGATGCACTTCTCAAACCTTCCCACCCACGCCCTTGAATTTTTCAACAAAGGCGGCGATTTTCTGGAAAACACTTTGCTTGATGGTGAGATACTTGGGATTCAGCGGACTCATCTTGGGCAGGATGCTGTTAAGTTCGGTGCCGTTATCGCTGGCGTATTCCCGCTTCAGCGAGGTGAGAAGATAACGTCTGGCAGCATCTTCATTGAGGCTTTCTTCCCGGATGAGCGTTTCCGCTTCGCGCTTTTGCTCCGCTTGTGCGTAGGCAAAGAAGGATTCGATGATACTCGCCTTGTCGCGGAATTGATCGAGATCGGCCTGATTGATGAAATCGACCACCAGACTCTCCTTGGCGCGGTTCCCAATGCTCGCGCGGATCACCCGGCGGACATCTTCGATCAAGGCACCCTTGTCCTTCAGCTTCTGGTTCTTCTCAAAAATCAGTTCGAGGATGTAATCGAGGTTGATCTCCTGCGACTTGAGGAGGTCGATCTCAAAGACCACGTCATCCCAATCCACCGTGCTTTTCTCGTTCGCTTTGCCGTCTTTGTCGCGGCGCAGCCAGTCGCGGATGTCGTTGTAGGTAGAGCGGTAGTCCTGAACCTTGCGCTCCGGCAGGACCTCCGTTGCCTTGAGCTTTTCGAGATCATTGTCGGTCAAGTAACGCTGCGCCTTAAAAGCTTCGACCGCCGTTTCGTCATGCGGATCGACTTGCTGCCAGGCTTTCAAGTTGACGAACTCATCGAAGTTTTGCAGCGCGTTCTCGATCTTCAGGTACTCTCCGAAGAGCTTAGTGAAGTCCTTCTTGTCGGCTTCCTTCTCGATGGCTGCCGGATCAGGAAACCTTTCTTTCAACTCTGCGACAACCTCGACAAAGCCGCGCCGCGCCGCGCCGGTGGCCACTTCAGTGAAGCCATCCATGTATTCGCTGTAGCTCTTCTCCAGGACGATGTTCTTGGTATTGGCATCGCCAAACAAAGTAATCGCGTCAATGGTCGGCTGCTCTAGATCCCGGAAGGTGACGATGTTGCCGAAAGTCTTGGTGGCGTCGTAGATTCGGTTGGTGCGAGAGTAAGCCTGGATCAGGCCGTGATAGCGCAGGTTCTTATCGACGAACAAGGTGTTAAGCGTCGGGGCGTCGAAGCCAGTGAGAAACATTCCGACAACGATCAGCAGGTCCACTTCCTGCCTCTTCACACGCTGGGCGAGATCGCGGTAGTAGTTTTGAAAGCCGTTGCTGTCGACACCAAAACTGGTTTTATAAAACGTGTTGTAGTCGGCGATCGCCGCGTTCAGAAACTCCTTGGCGCTACTGTTCATAGTAGAAACCTCGAAGCTTTCGTCTTGGATCGTACCGATGGCTTCCTGCTCCTCATTAGCGGCGAAGGAGAAGATAGTGGCCACCTTGAGAGGTCGCTCGCTCTCACTTTGCAGCGTCTTGAAGGTCTCGTAGTAAAGCTTCGCGGCATCCACGCTGCTCACCGCAAACATGGCATTGAAGCCCTTGCCGCCCACTTGCAGGCGGTGAGTTTTTTGGCGGTAGTTGTTCAGGATGTATTGGCTGATCTCCTTGATGCGATCTGGGTGAAGAAGGGCTTGGCGGTTTTCAGCGGCATTGAGTTTTTCCGTGTCCTGCTCGGTTTCGATGGCTTTGAAGCGCGGGCGCACGTCGTTGTAGTCCACCTTGAACTTCAGCACCTTTTCATCGCGGATGGCATCGGTGATGACGTAGGAGTGCAACTCGCGACCGAACACACTGGCGGTCGTCTCCGCACCGCTGGCATTCTGCGGGAAAATCGGCGTGCCAGTGAATCCGAACTGATAAAACCGTTTAAACTTCTTTTGCAGGTTGGCTTGCGCCTCTCCGAACTGGCTACGGTGGCACTCGTCGAAGATGAACACCACCTGCTGGGAATAAACCGGAAGCAAAGCCTCGGTTTTCATCAGGTTATTTAGCTTCTGGATGGTGGTGACGATGATCTTGTTGTCGTCTTTCTGAAGGTTGCGTTTCAGACCGGCGGTGCTGTCGGAGCCGTTCACGCTGTCTGGCGAGAACCGCTGGTATTCCTTCATTGTCTGGTAATCCAGATCCTTACGATCTACGACGAAGAACACTTTGTCGATGAAGTCCAGTTCCGTGGCCAAGCGGGCCGCTTTGAAGCTGGTTAGCGTCTTACCCGAACCGGTGGTGTGCCAGATATAGCCGCCGCTCTCCGGCTTGCTCCAGTTTTTCGATTCATACGAGCTAACGATCTTCTGCAGGATGCGCTCCGTCGCTGCGATTTGGTATGGACGCATCACCAGCAGGGCATCGCTCACGTCGAAGACCGAGTAGTGCAGCAGCACCTTGAGCAGGGTGCGTTTCTCGAAAAAAGTCGCAGTGAAGTCCTTCAAATCCTTAATGAGGGAATTGTCCCTCGTCGCCCAATGCATCGTGAAGTCGAAGCTGTTCTTGTTTCGCTGTGTGGTGTTCGCGAAGTAGCGGGTGTCGGTGCCGTTGCTAATGACGAACAGTTGCAGGAACTTGAACAGCGATAACTCGCTGTTGAAGCTCTCCTTGCTGTAGCGGTGGACCTGATTAAAAGCCTCACGAATGGCGACCCCGCGCTTTTTGAGCTCCACTTGCACGAGGGGCAAGCCGTTGACGAGAATGGTCACATCGTAGCGGTTGGCGTGACTGCCACTTTGTTCAAACTGCCGGATGACTTGGCAGGTGTTGCGCAGAACGTTCTTCTTGTCAAGCAGATAGATGTTCTGGATGTGGCCGTCATCAAAAACGAAGTCGTGGATGTAGTCATCGTGGATCTTGCGAGTCTTTTCGACGATGTGGTCGCTCGGGCGGTCGAGATAGGTCTCAACAAACCGCGTCCACTCCGAGTTGGTGAACTGGACGTTGTTGAGCGTTTGCAGTTGGGTGCGGGCGTTCGCAAGAAGTTTTAGAGGAGTGTTCAGCTCGCGTTCGAAGGTGTAACCCAGGTTTTCTAGATCTTGAATTAGCTCTCGCTCCAACGCGTCCTCGCTCTGGTAGGACTCCATGAGCTTGCAGTCCTTGTCGTATCGATCAAGAACGATAAAGCGGTTGGTCTCCGCGATGGCTTTGGTTTCGATCATGGTTCCTTACTCTGATGCAGCCGGTTGATCGCTCGCTACGTTGAAACGATACGTCTCAGTGATCTTGCTAACGAGAAAGCTCAGCATTCGCTTATCGTCATCGTCTAGGTCCGCGACTTCGTCGGCCGAATGTTTGGAGTGACTGAATAGATTGATCATCCGCGCCTCATACGGGTTCGTTCGTCCATCGTCGGTTTTGGGCAGTAAATCAGCCCATTTGTCATACCCCAGAAATGTGGAGGTCTTCTCCAAAAGGTTTCGCAGAAAATTGTAGTGATACTTGCGAATATGGCCTGTTTGGATGGCTTTCTCGAGTTCGCCCTTTAGGTAGAGGTGGTAGGCAAAAGGCGAATCATTGCTTTGGGACTCAAGCGAGTGAGTTCCATCTTCGCTCTTTCTGAGTAAGTACTTTTTGGCACTGCTGGCTTTAAATTCATTGTGCAGCACGTTATAAAAAAGGGGGTTGTGCGTCGTGATTATGAACTTCAGTTCGGAGTCACTCGACTTGATCAGGGCGGCCAAATTAACGGCCAGCTCGATCAAATGGTTCTCATCCAATGAGCTAACCGGGTCATCGATAAAGATATACTCTAGTAGATCATACTTGTCGGTTTCCCGCTGAGATGGTTCGGCCACGTTTAGAACTTCTACAACCTGCTCAATGAGGCTATAAAAGATGCTCCAGATGAAGCAGCTCTCCTCGCCTTTAGAAATTTTAACGTGCTCGCTGATGCCTTCGTTTCCCCGCTCGTAGGAAAACGTAACCTCTGAGAAACCGGGCACCTCAACGTCTTTTCCCTCCCCATTTTTGATGGTGTACGCTTGGTTAAATCGAGGTGTCAGCTTGTCGTTTGTGTAACGTTGAAAGTGTGCGATGGCGTTTTGATCCTGCCCTTGGTCCTGTAAGACCCATCGCGTATAGGCGTTGGGCTGGATCTTCATAATCCGCTTTACGTCGCCTTCAAGATCGTTGTCCCAATAGAAAAGATCCTCAGTGAATGCGTTGTAATAAAGAATCTTTGGTCGGGGGTCTATTGCATCGTCTTGACCCTGATTCTTTGGCGCAATTAGTTCTTTGAACTCACGCGAAAGCCGCGTTTTCCCAGTGCCATTAAAAGCATAAATCAACTGCACCTTCGGCACCGGCTTGGACGCTGTAACTTCGCGCGTTTGTACGGAGACTGTTTTAGTGACAGTCTTGGCCGTGCTTAACTGCTCCGCAATCATTTTGAGTGAGTGACTCATATTATGCCACAGATTCAGGTTTGGGGAAGCTCAGCAGCAGGTCGCGGTAATGGACGTATTGCTTGTGCCTCAGCTCGATCTCTCGCAGCAAACCTTCGCTGATGGAGTGGGTGAGGGTGTCGAGCTTGTCGAGGACAGCGGCGACTCGAGCCTGCTCTGTGAGGGGGGGGACGGGGATTTGAACCTTGAGGATCCAATCTTTCTTCAGGTGAGTCTGATCAGACCCGTTATCGTAAGCAAGAAGTTGTTTGTTACGGTTCATCACATGATGGAGAAATCTAGGAGAATACTGCTCTCGATCTTTTACTCTTAACAGGCACACTCTTTGATTGGCAGCATAGCGGTTGTCATCTAAAACCAGAAAGGTTTTAGCCAGAGCTCGACCCTTTGGGAGATCGCTCATAACCAGAGCAACATCATCTTTGTGCGCAGGGGTCAATACGTTAGATCGGTCGATCCATCGAGCGGACCTGCCTTCAGTTGAGATGAATTTTGCAGTCAATAGCGCAATGTTGCCATCCTTTGAAACAAACTTTTCGTGTGGTTTAGCGTTCTGAAAATGCACAATGTTCTCCAGCGTCTTCCATTCCACATCGCCATCTTCAAAACGGAGCAACTGATTGCGATAATGGTCGTATTGTCTTTTCCGATTGGTCAATTCGCTGGTCAACTTCGTAGTCAACTCGGTGGTCAGCATGGTGAAGTCATCCAAAATCCGCACGATCTCTTTCTGGACTGGCAGAGGCGGGATCGGGATTTTCTTTTTGGAATAGTTGCTGATCCACTGACGCTTGTGATCGGCGTCGATAAGATCACTTGGTAGCGTGTTTAGCCAGTAGTAAACGTATTTGAGAAGATATGAAGAGTCATCCGAAGACTTCAGCATCTTCATTGCCGATGATTTAACTTTAAAGTCGAAATCGACCCATTTGTTCGAGGTTGTGAAATCATCAAATATAATAACAGGACTTGTTGAAGCCTTGTAAATCCCCGTCGTCTCATTCGTGTAGCCCAGAATGAAAGTCTTTCCGGCGGTCAAAACTGGTAGATCGAAGTTGTCGTCATACGTTTGCGACTCCACCAAGTATTTGGTGGGTTGCTCATAGTCCACCACTTCTCCCAGTGGCTTCCACTCCACCTCGACGTTATCGAGCAGGCTTTGCATGTAACTTCGCCTACTCATGGGTCAACCTCCACTCCTTCAATTTCTGCGAGGATGGAATCGATGTCCGCTCGCAAACGGTTGATTCTAGCGACGGTGGTGGCCAGCTTGGCGTTCAGCTCGGCAATGTTCACGACTTCACGGTTATTCTCGGCTTCGACGTAGGTGCTGACGGAGAGGTTGTAGTCTTTCTCAGCGATGGTGGCGTGATCAACGGACGCGGCGAAGTGTTCCACATTTTCCTTGCCGTCGAAGACCGCGATGACTCGCTCGATGTTCTCATCGGTGAGCACGTTGTTGTTCGTCTCTTTTTTGAAGAGAGCGCTGGCGTCGATGAACTGCGTCCTAGTGTCGGGCTTATGCTTGGAGAGGACGAGGATGTTGACCGCGATGGTGGTGCCGAAGAAGAGATTTGGCGCGAGGGAGATGACGGTCTCTACGTAGTTGTTGTCCACCAAGTATTGGCGGATCTTCTGCTCGGCACCGCCGCGGTAGAAGATGCCGGGGAAGCAGACGATGGCGGCGCGGCCCTTGGCGGAGAGATAGCTGAGCGCGTGAAGGACGAAGGCGAAGTCCGCCTTCGACTTGGGGGCGAGCACCCCTGCGGGGGCAAAGCGGTCGTCGTTGATGAGGGTGGGATCGTCACTGCCTTTCCATTTCACGGAATAGGGCGGATTGGAGACGATGGCATCGAAGGGTTTCTCGCCGAGGAAATGAGGGTCGGTGAGGGTGTTGCCGAGCTGGATGTTGAACTTGTCGTAGTTGATGTTGTGCAGGAACATGTTCATCCGCGCCAGGTTGTAGGTGGTGTGGTTGATTTCCTGCCCGAAAAAGCCGTCCTCAATGATGTGCGCGTCGAAGTGCTTCTTGGCCTGGAGCAGCAGGGAGCCGGAACCGGCGGCGGGGTCATAGATTTTGTTGACGCTAGTCTGCTTGTGCATGGCCAGTTGGGCGATCAGCCGGGAAACGTTCTGCGGTGTGAAGAACTCGCCACCGGACTTTCCCGCATTGGCGGCGTAGTTTGAAATGAGGAACTCGTAGGCGTCGCCGAAGAGGTCGATCTGGCTTCCCTCGAAGTTGCCGAAATCGAGACCACCAACGCCGGCGAGCACGGCGGCGAGGCGCAGGTTTTTGTCTTTGACGGTGTTGCCAAGGCGGTTGCTCGTGGTGTCGAAGTCCGCAAACAAGCCCTTTATGGCTTTTTCCGAAGGGTAACCGTTAGCAGAACTCTCGATGGCCGAGAAAATAGCAGCTAGGTCGGTGTTCAGGCTCTCGTTGGCGTTCGCCGTGGCTAGCACATTGGCAAAGAGCTGGCTGGGGTAGATGAAGTAACCCTTAGTCTTAATCGCATCGTCCTTGACCTCCGGCGTGACGACGCTGTCGGGTAGCTCCGCGTAGTGGATGTCGGGATCGCCAGCCTCGATGTAGGCGGCAAAGTTTTCGCTGATGAAGCGGTAGAACAGGGTGCCGAGGACGTACTGCTTGAAGTCCCAGCCGTCGACCGCGCCGCGAACATCGTTCGCAATCTGCCAGATTTGTCGCTGGAGTGCAGCGCGTTGTTGACTGCTTGTCATTGTCTAATTCTCAAAAAAGTTAGTAGCGGGCCGCTTTCCATGAGCGACGTTAGGCTTCGATGGGTTTGACTCGCCATGGCGTAGGGCTTTGGCGACGACGAAATCTCCATGGAGATCTGGGTGCAGGTCGCTGGTAAAACTGTTGGCGGGCTTCTTGCCGATGTTGAAGCGATGCCGCGGCACTCACGGGAGCAGGAGATTGCAACGGTTGGTGTGTGGACGGTCATCGGTGGGCACAAAATAACCCCCGAGAACCCCGCTATAACCTGTGATAACCCCGCAATAATACCACAATAACTATGCGATTTGCCCGCGATTACCCCCCCAAGTGCTTCGATGTCTCTGGCAGAATTGCAACAAAAGCGGCAAAGGATGGGTTCTGTTAGGATATGAGGTGCAAAATTAGTGAAAAAATGGACAAGGCGGTAGTGTGCGCCGCACCGAATTGCGGCCTGACTTTCTCCGGGTAGCGGAGATGTTGATTCGCCGACCGCACAGCCGAAAGTCTGAGCTTCACCGCTTCACCTCGATGCTTAGCACGGCATAATGCCAGAATCAACCGTGGGGGGTGGGGGTGAAATCCCTACAAGCGTGAGGCCGGGACGGATTTGTGACCCGTTCCGCGAACCGCCGCAATAAGTGCCCCCCCTTTGCTCGCAACAATGTGTCGGGTCGTGCTTGATGTTGCAACGTCACGCACACACGGACCAGCGGCGGCGGCGGTACACCGTCCCTGTCGCCCCGCTGTCCGGCCCGCACGGGACGGCAGAGCATGGATGCGACCAATTCGATTCGGGTGTTTCTCGACGCGCTGACTGATTTTTGTCAAAGTGCCGGTTGGATGCTCGATCGGCAGCGGCGACTGAGCACGCTGGTGCATCCGTCGATCTTGCCTGAGAGCGCGGACACGCTGGCGGAGCGGCGTGCGATCGTGGTTGATCTAGACGAAGCACGGGCGGAGCTTCGCCATGACAAAGCCGTTGTACTCGAAAGGGCTGTTGTGCCTCCCATTCCGATGAATCGCATTCCCGCGTTGGAGTGGCTACACCTTGTACGGCTGGACGTGGAAAGTCTTTCCGAAGACTTAGTCATGCCGCGATTTACACCACAGACCGATGAGGCTTGTTGCGAAATTCTGGAGAGATTGAAAGGTCGCATGAAAGAGCTTCGGGCGCTACCCGATGTGCCGAGCAAGGTTGTGAGCGTGCAGTCAGGCACGCAAGAACTCTCCGAACATTCCCGGCTCGTCGCCTTTCAACGACGAGTGCGTGATCTTGCGACGAAGCAGCCGTTCATCAAGCAACGGTTGCAGCAAGCGTTTGATGAAATGGTCGTGCTTCGCAATGAGTACGACGCGAAGTGCGCGCGGTATCAGCAGCGCAAGTACCAACTTGCGCGAGAAGCGGTGAAGGCTGAGCCGCGAAAGAACCACGATGCAGGATTTAAGAGGGGTTGGGATCGAGTCGAGGTACAGGGGCTGTGTCCGGTCAAATTGTTCAATCAAACAAAGGGACTCGCGTTTGATGAGCACCATCGAAGGCAAGGACTCGCGTTCGACAAACTTCCATCGCGAGAGAAAGAGTCTGTAAACCGCTGCGCGATCGCGGCGTTGGAATGGCAATTGGAGTACGACGCTGCATCACCGGAGAAGCAAGAGCGGCTGTACGCGGAACGATTGCAGAAGTATCGGGCAGGATCGCATGTCTTCGCCGAGTACTTCGTTTGGATTGCACCACCGACGGACGTGGAGCGGCCCGACGATCCGATTGAACTCGCGAATGATGGACTGCTGCGATTCTCGGTACCTGAGCGAGAATCGATCGCGCTTTACTGGCTAGGTGCCATCGCTGACGATGGCTGGGCATTTCCGCTCATTGACCGACCTCCCGCCGACTCTGGAAACAGATTGATTGCTTGGGAGCAGCGGGTATGGGTTCATGCAAATCGCGGTGCAAGTCGATTCTTGGTAGATGACGCGCACCTGAGTGCGGATGACGCGGAAGCTTTCATGTTGCAGTTGGAGAAGATTGCGGCAGCGGAGTCACTTGGTAACCCTATCAAGGGCAGTGCGATGACCGACGAGCGGTTGACCGCGGAGCAAGCGTGCAAGCAATACGTGGTCGAAGCAAACACGCTTCGACTTAGGTCGGAACGCGAGGTGTGGGACGTTTCGCGAACGCCGGGCGGCATGCGGAAGTACCGACGTGAGGACTTAGATCGTGCGGGCTACAAGCCGAGGTCCACGGTACAGCCAAGAAAAGTGGTCAGAAAGTCAAAAAATGACCGCGAATAAGGGCGCAAAAGGGCGCAAAAGCACGTAAGTTTGTCGCAGGCTGTGAGTAACGCTAGGACAGCAGCCTTCCAGCAGCGTTTTGTCTGCCGTCGCATCATCGCACATCCCCGTGCGAGTGCGGCGCGGAGAAAACGCAATGCACGGTGAAAATGGCAAAGATCGCAAACCCGCCCCTGAACCTCTGCTCGTGAGCGAAAGGGCGGCGGGCGTGGCGTTAGGGGTGTCGGCGCGGTCGGTGTTCAACCTACTCGCGCGCGGTGACTTGACCGCTGTGAGGATCGGCAAACGCAAGCTCGTGACCGTCGCCAGTATCCGCGCATTCATCGAACGTGCGGGCACGCCGGAAGGCGGTGCGGCGTGAGCAATACGACACACAACAACCAATCGGCTCCCGTGCTAGCTGTGCGTCCGCGTGAAGCGGCCCGCATTCTTGGTATCGGCGTGCGGATGCTCTGGTCAAACACAAGCCCGCGCGGCGAGATTCCGTCGGTTCGCATCGGGCGGGCGGTGCTCTATCGCCCGAGCGACTTGGACGCATGGCTCGCAGCGCAGGCGGGCAAGGCGGTGCGTCATGGATAAAACGACGCTTTTCGACGAACTTCCAGATTCGGAACACAACTCCAAAAACGAAGACGCCCGGGCTGGAACCCCGAGCGGCTTCAAGGAAAACAGTGAGATGAACTCTATCAACCATCTGCCTCTCATGCCAGCGGTGCGGCGCAACGCACCCGATACTTCACGCCAAGCGGCCCGACGGACGCAAGGTTTCTTCAACCCGCAACGCGCCAAGGTGCTCGCGTTCGTCGCGGCACAAGGCGAGCACGGCGCGACGGACCCCGAGATTGCGGCGGGTGCTCGTGTCGTGATCCAAAGCGTGAACCCTCGGCGCGGCGAACTCGCAAAACTGAGGTACATCGCGCTTCGCGGTGACACGCGACCAAGCCCCAGCGGATGCGCGGCCCGTGTGTGGATCGCGACCGACGCGGGGCGGGCTGCGCTTGCCGAGCACGCCAACGGTGATGCGGCGAAGGGGGTGGCCGATGAATGAACCCCACGAACTGCACGCGCCCGAAGGTGTGCCCGACGCCTACTGGACGAAACTCGCGCGGCGTGATGGTTCACGCTGGGCAATCGACGAACGCAATGCGGCGGGCGAAGTGATCGGCACGGCATATCGCAACGCTGATGGATCGAAGGACACCAAGCCGGGCAGCAAGCGCGGGCTGATACTCGCGTGGCCGCTGGCGAACTACGCGGGAACGTCGGCGGATGATCCTGTCTTCGTGTGCGAAGGTGCAAGCGACACGGCGGCGGTGATGAGTCTGGGGCTGCACGCGGTCGGTGTGCCGATGGCCGGGCATTGTGCGCCCATGTTGGCCGAGTTACTGGCCGGACGGTATTCGGTGCTCGTGGCCGATGCTGACAACGCCGGTCGCAAGGGCGCGGCGAAGATTGCGGCGGCGATGCACGAAGCTACGGCAAGTGTGCGCATCATCGAACCCCCCGAAGGCGCGAAGGACGCACGGGCGGCGGTGATCGCGGGCGCGGATCAGGCGAACTTCATCGCACTGGCGAAGGCGGCGGCCCTCTGGAAACCGACGCACGCGACCGGGAATGCAACGCCCACCGGCGCGGGCGGCAATGTGCCCGTCATCGTGTGCATGGCCGATGTGCAGCCGGTGCCCGTGTCCTGGCTCTGGCCCGGGCGTATCGCACGCGGACGAATCACGGTGTTATGTGGGCGGCCCGGCGAAGGTAAGAGCTTCGCGACGATGGACTGGGCTGCTCGCGTCACAACCGGGCGAGCATGGCCGGATGGCGCGCCTTGTGAGGCAGGATCGGTGCTGCTCGTGGCGGGCGAAGACGATCCGGCTGACACGATTCGCCCAAGGCTGGACGCACACGGCGGCGATGCAAACCGAGTGCGGATGCTTTGCGGGGTGTCGCGAGTGGGCAAAGGCGGGCAGCGCGTCGAAGCGGCATTCACGCTGGCGGATATGCCGGAACTCGAAGCGACGCTGGCGACGATGCCCGATTGCAAGCTGCTGATTATCGATCCGATTGGCAGCTTCATGGGTGGCAAAGTGGACGCTCACCGGGACAACGAAGTGCGCGCCGTTCTCGCGCCGCTGGCGGCACTAGCGCAGCGCACTGGCGTGGCGGTGCTGCTCGTGGCACACCAACGCAAGGGCGCGGCAACGCATGCCGATGATCTGGTGATGGGATCGCGAGCGTTCACGGGTATCGCACGATCCGTGATTCACCTGCTGGCCGATCCCGACGACGACAAGCGGCGGCTGCTGCTCGCGGGCAAGAACAATCTGGCGGAACCCGCGCCCGGGCTGGCGTTCACGTTCACGGGCACGCCCGCACGCATCGAATGGGAACGCGACCCGGTGAAGACGACGGCGGCGGATGTGCTGGTAGCGCAAGCGACCAGTGGCGAGCGGCGCAGCAAACGCCGGGATGCAGCCGAGTGGATCGCCGAGTATCTCGCGGCTGGCCCCCGACCGGCTGCGGATGTGGAGCGTGATGCACTCGCGGCGGGCATCGCAAAGTCAACACTGAACCGGGCGAAGACGGACGCGGGCGTGGAACCGATCAAATCTGGATTCGACGGTGGTTGGATGTGGCAGCTTCCCCAAGGATGCCAAGCCGGGCGCGAAGATAGCCAAAGCGGGTAGTTGGATGCCTTCGCCGACAACCCCACGAATACAGCGGAATCGCCCGAAGGTTGCCAACGCACACACGTTGGCAATCTTCGCGGCGCGAAAACTCACGAGAACGATCAAACTAGAGTTGCACTAACGCAACGTGTGTGGTAGGATCACGCCATGAAGACGGTTTCGATGCAGCTTCGCGAAGCAATCGAGCGGAGCGGAAAAAGCCGGTACGAGATTGCCCGACAGACGGGCGTGAATGCGTCGGTACTCAGCCGATTCGTCGCCAGCGGGCGCGGACTTCGTTCGCACAACGTCGATGCGTTGTGTGCGTACCTGGGCCTGACGCTGGTGAAGGTGAAGACGACGGGCAAGGCCCGCAAAGGGGGTGCATGATGGCACGTTCTAAAGGCACTGGCAGCATCTTCAAGAAAACACCCAAAGGCCCGTGGATCGCCAGCTATTGGGATCACAAGGGCAAGCGTCGCGAGCATTCGACGCGGACGACCGACAAGGCATCCGCCGAGCGCATTCTCAACAAGCTCGTGGCAGAGGCCGCGCTCCGTCGCGACCTTGTGATTGATCCGGCGCAGGATCGCTTCGCGGTGGAAGGCCGCAAGTCTCTGGCCGAGCACACGGCGGCTTACATCGCCCACTGCGAACGCGCTGGGCACGATCCGCACCACGTTGCGCAGAAGAAATCGCAGCTTGCGGCGATGGTGGTGGGGAGCAAGGCATCCCGGCTGGCGGAACTGACAGCCGATGCGCTGGAGCTTCACCTGTCCGCGTTGCAGGACCGTGGCTTGTCGGCTCGCAGCGTGAACTTCGCACGCCAAATCGCCGTGGCGTTCTACTCGTGGTGCGTCCGCACTGGACGCGCCCAAGCGAATCCGCTGGCGATTGTGCCCAAGCTGGACGAATCTCGCGACCGGCGGCGCGTGCGTCGCCCGCTGACCGATGACGAACTCGCTCGGCTGCTCGAAGTGGCACACGAACGCGGGCGCGATGCGTGGTATCTCGCGGCTGCGCTCGCGGGGCTGCGCAAGGGGGATATGGCAAAGCTCACTTGGGCCGATGTGAACTTCACCGAAAGCACGCTCACGCTGCGGCATGGCAAGGCGAAGCGGGTAGACACGCTCCCGATGCACCCCCAGCTAGCCGATGCTCTGCGCCGTCGGCTGGACGCAAACCCCGCACTCCCGACGGCGCGGGTGTGGCCCGAGACTGTTCGCGACCTGACCCGGCTGAAAGACTTTGAGCGGGCTGGCATCGCGAAGTGGGTGACGGTGACGGGCAAGGATGGCAAGCCCAAGCGGCGTATCTCCGTCGAAGACGACGAAGGCCGCGTGATCGATCTGCACGCGCTTCGCACGACGCTGGGCACGCAACTGGCGCGGGCCGGCGTTGCGCCGCAAGTGGCCCAGCGGGTGATGCGGCACTCGGATTACAAGACGACTTTGAAGCATTACACGGTGTTGGGGCTGACGGATACCACGGCGGCGGTGGCGAAGCTCCCGAGCATTCACACGCCCGGAAGGCACGCGGCAACGGGCACGATGCACGCGAGCGCAGCGGACGCGGAAGGCCCCCAGCTATTCTGCCAGCAGTTGGAGAGCGAAACCGATCAAACTGGTGCAAAGTGGCGCGATGATGCGGCGCGTGGTGATCGCAAAGGTGATCGCTCGAAAGCGGCCCGAAACTGCGGAGATTCGCACGTTTCTGGGCACTCACTCGCAAAGCGGACGACGGGATTTGAACCCGCAACATTCAGCTTGGAAGGCTGACACTCTACCGTTGAGTTACGTCCGCGAAATCTAACCGTGGATTCTACGCCGCGCGTTGGCCACTCAGCCGGGTTAGCATGTGGGGTTGGTCGCCTTTCCCGGGTGTCTTCTCATGGCCGGATCGCTTCCTGTCACCACGTCGCTCCTGCTGGACGCTCTTCGCGATGAGGGCGACCAGGGCGGTTGGCGTGAGTTCACGGATCGGTACTGGCCCGTGCTCGTCGGGCTGGGTGTGC
This sequence comes from Phycisphaerales bacterium, assembly GCA_035299305.1. GTDB lineage: Bacteria > Planctomycetota > Phycisphaerae > Phycisphaerales > UBA1924 > BJHL01. Next base: position 66,647 of record DATGWV010000237.1, read on the forward strand.
ATTTGGGTCTCACGGAGACTGACGCGGCTGACGCGGCACAATGGACGCTCGTGGAGTTCCTGCGAGAGTTTCGCGCGGGGCGATATCAGCGTGGCAAAGGTCGTCTCAGTGCGTTTGTCATCGGCATCGCGAAGAACCGCATTCGTGCGCTGCGCCGACAGAGCGTGAAACGCGCTCCTGCTGGTGTCGAGATCGCTGATGAAATTGACGACGTGACATTGCAGCATGTGTGGGAACAGCAACGCCGGAGCGTCATCTTGCAGCAGGCGCTCAAGAAACTGCGCGAGTCGCCCAAACTCGCGTCATCGACGTTTCAGGCGTTTGAGCTGGTTGCGCTCCGCGACGTTCCGGCGGAAGAAGCTGCGCGGCAGGCGGGCATCAGCGTTGATGATGTCTACCTCGCTCGGCATCGCTGTACGCGTCGTTTGCGCGAGATCGTCGATGAACTGACTGCCGCGTGGGATCAGGAGGAATAGTTGGACACGACCGGCCACGTCTGCCCGACGGAAGATTCGCTCGTGCTGCTCGCCGCGAACCACGCGGGATTGCGGCAGGCGCAAGCCGCGTTTGCGGTGTGTCCGCGCTGCACGCGGCTGCTTCGGGACATCGAGCGCGATCGCGGCTTTGAAGCTGATCTGCGAGTTGTTGCGCAGCGTTCGCTGGTTGCAAGCACGTTCGAGAGTCGAGGTCTGCCGGCTGCGCCTGCGGCGAGTGGCACGGATCGATTGCCCGTGATTGCCGGTTACGAAGTCATCGAAGAATTGCATCGTGGCGGACAGGGAGTTGTGTACCGCGCAGTCCAGGAGACGACCAAACGTGCGGTCGCGGTGAAGCTGCTGCTTGCGGGCCAGCTCGCGTCGCTGCGCGAACGCTACCGCTTTGAACGCGAGATCGAGATTGCGTCATCGCTCAAGCATCCCAACATCGTCTCGATCTTTGAAGGACTCGAAACCAGTGACGGCCGCTTGGGCTATGCGATGGAACTGGTCGAAGGTGATTCGCTGGATGCGTGGGCTGCGGCACGGCGGGCTGCGTCGCCGCTCACCACAAAGGACCATCAGCGCGCCAGTCTCGAGCTGATGGCAAAGGTGTGTCGAGCGGTGCAGTACGCGCACGCACGCGGCGTCATTCATCGCGATCTCAAGCCCGGCAACATCCTCATCGACGCGAGCGATGAGCCGCATGTGCTCGACTTTGGTCTCGCGCGTCGCAATGACGAACCTGCGCAGCGAGCTCGCGAAGGTGGGTCTTCCATCACGATGCCGGGCGAGTTTCTCGGCACGCCGCAGTATGCGTCTCCCGAGCAGATGGAGCTGGCGCAGACCGAAGTCGATGGCCGCGCGGACGTATACGCGCTGGGTGTGATGCTCTACAAACTTGTGTGCGGCGACATGCCGTATAGCGTCGATGGCTCGGTCAAGCAGATCATCGACAGTGTGTGCCGCGCTGAACCGGTAAAGCCGCGTACGACCGCGGCGAAGCACAAGTTGGCGCCAATCAATCTTGATCTCGAGACGATTTTGTTGAAGGCGCTCGCCAAAGATCGCGAACGCCGCTACCAGACTGCGCTGAGTCTCGCGCAGGACATCGAAACGCTCATGCAAGGTGGGGCGATCGAAGCGCGCCGTGACAGCACGTGGTATGTCATTCGTAAACGGCTGCGTGCCCATCGCGTGGAAGTTGCCGCAGCTTCTGCGGTAGCGATCATCGCGCTGGGCGCGACGATCACAGGCGCGGTATTGTCCGCGAGAGCAAGCGACGCGCGTGAGCGTGAAGCTATCGAGCGGCGCTTGCGCGAAGAGCAAGCGATTCGCGCTGCGGCCGTTGCGACGGTCATCGCGGAGATTCTTCCACCGGCGGATCAGTCCGCGTCAGAGCCGCCGTCGCGATGGCTTGAAGAGAATCTGCTGGACGTACGTGAAGCGATGGACGCGGGGTGGCTGAGCGATCAGCCGGAACTCGCCGCGCAGGTGCAGAGTGTCCTCAGCGACATCTACGCCCTCCGCGGCACGCGTTCAGGCTGGTATGCCGAGAGTTCTGCGCGCAACGCGAAGACGCTGCTGCGCGAGGAGTATGGCGACAACGATCCGCGCGTGCTGCGCATGGAAGAAGCGGAGATCGCGGCACTCATCGCCCGCAAACGCACGGTCGAGGCGCTGAAGCAAGCCGAACAGTTGCTCGCACGCTGGCAACGAATGGGACCCGAGTGGTCCACACGGGTGAACGCAACCCGCGCCTTGCTGGCGCAGGCACTGCTGCAGGCGGACCGGGCGGATGAAGCGGAAGCGACCGCACGACAGGTGCTCAGCTCAGTCGATGATGCGGACTTTGACATCGCCGCTCGCGCGTGGAGCATTCTCGCAGAAGTGCTCGCGTCGCGCCACGAAGTTGAGCCGGCCCGTGAGGCGTGCATTTCCGCTCTTAAAGCCCACATGTTGCATCGTCGCGATACGGATGCGCAGGTCATTGCTAGCCTGCAACTGCTCGCGCGCTTGCTGCCTGATGCCGATACGTCCCTTGCTGGGCCCGCGCCATCGAAGGCGCAGCTTCTTTCGCTCACCGATGCATTGCGTGCCGCCGAGTCGTCGCGCGATCTGGTTCCGCTTACCGAGCAGGCGGACATTCTGGTTGCGATCAAGTCGTGGCTCTTTGAGCCTGAGAGTGCCGAAGTCGCTGAGTCCATCGCACTTATTGGCAACTCCTACCGCCGCATGCGCAATTGGCGTGGCTGCACCGAGTGGTCCACGCGAGCTGCTCAGATGCTGGAGCGAACGTTGAAAGCGCCCAGCCTTGCGGTTGTGAATATGTACTCGTCCGCGGCAGAAGGCTGCCGGATGCGTGTTGACTCGCGTACTGAGGCGGACCTCAGTCGCGCCGCTGTTGATGCGATTCGCAAGTTGCCGCCCTCGTCCGTTGAGCAGGTCTATCTGGCCGCCGTGCTGCGCGACGCGGGCTGGGCAAGCGGTCGTGCGGAACGCTTCGAGGAAGCTGAGCGGCTGATGACCGAGTCGCTTGACATCTTCAAACGCGTCATGGGCGACCAAGGTCACGTCGTTGCGACGACGCACGCGCGATTTGCTGATGTCTATTTGCACTGGAACAAGCCTGAATTCGCCCTCGAGCATGCGCGCCGGGCCTACGCGTTGGGTTCCGTCGCGGCCTCCATGCCGCTCGATCAGCGACTTGAAATGACTGGCACGCTCGCGCGTGCGTTACTTGCCAACGGACGGAGCGATGAACTCCCGCCTATCGCTGCGGAGTATGAGCAGCAGACCTATCAGTTCTTCGATCAGGTGCGCCCGCTGACAGTCCGCAACGACGAGAGCTGGTGGATGTGGGCACGCATCCACTGGACGCTCTCGCTCGCGGCCCGCGTTCAGGGCGATGTAGTGCGTGCAGACGAGCTGCGGACTCGCAGTATCAGCGAGTGGGGCCGCAGCGTGGAGTGGCTGAACGGCGTCTTTGGGCAGGCACCGCGAGACAACCCGCCGTGGCGGGAGTACCCCGTGCCTGCACTTCGCGATGAGACCATCGTCGGGCCGTGATTCGTCAAAAATTCTGAAGTCCATCTGCAAGATGTGTTTCTGAGCGGCCCATACATGATGTCGCCGACGCCTCGTTCGCGTCGCACCCTGGGCGGATGGCTGCATCGCATCGCATGCGTTCGAGAGGGGACGCATCGCGATGATGATGCGGCCTGACCGTTGTTCTGCCAAGCGACAGCGCTTATACAAGCGGTTCGAGTCACTTTCGAAGCAAGCGCGGTGTCCCCACGCCGCGTCCCCAAAACGCCCGGACCCGTCGTCCGGGCGTGTCTTTTCACGCCCGCGTGCATGTGCGAGATTTCACGCTCCCTTCACGTCGTCGCAAGTTTCATCGCTCATCACACCTTCGTGCGACTTACTCAAGGTCGCGCATCGAAGGGAGCGAACGATGGATCTGCATAGCGGCGCGCCGTTCTGGCTTCTCAAAGCCGGCCTGCGATCAGTCACGCCGCCTCTTGCGTCAGACAAAGTGTCCGATGTCGTGATCATCGGCTCGGGAGTGACCGGGGCGATGCTCGCCTCGCGACTTGCTCGCGCTGGCATGCGTGTCATCGTGCTTGATCGTCGCGATCTTGCGACGGGCTCGACCATGGCGAGCACGGCACTGCTCATGTACGAGCTGGATGTGCCGCTGCACACGCTGCGTCGTCGTGTGGGGCCGGTACACGCCGACACCGCGTATCGCGCGGGGCTCGACGCGATCAAGCTCATTCGTGTCGCTGCCAAACATGCGCAGGTGTCGTGTGAGCGCGTGCCTTCGGTGCTGTTTGCTACATCCCGTACCGCTTCAGAAGAGCTGCACGCCGAACACGCGGCTCGCCGCGATGCGGGCATTGATGTCTCGCTGCTCTCGGCGCGTCAGCTTCGCAAGCGGTGGGGGGTTGCTGCACACCTCGCGATTGAATCACGTGATGCCGCCATGATTGATCCGTTCGCATTCACGCATGGCCTGCTGCGAGACGCCGTTCTGCACGGCGCGCTCGTTCATGATCGCACCGCGGTCACAGCAGTGCGATCATCAGCCGCGCACCACACGCTCACGCTCAGCACGGGCGTTTCAGTTCGCGCGACGCATGTCATCCACGCGACCGGCTACGAAGCCGCGACGCAGCTTCCGCCGGGGCTTGTGCAGCTCTCATCCAGCTTTGCGATGATCACGGAGCCTCTGCCGGCTCGTTGCCTTCCGCGCGCCGTGCTCTGGCAACGGGCTGATCCCTACTTCTACGCGCGTTTCGCCGACAACCGGCTGCTCGTGGGCGGCGAGGACGAGCCATTTGTCAATCCAGCAAAACGCGATGCGCTTGTCGCTACCAAGGCCGTCGCGCTCACTCGCAAACTCCGCCGGTTTCTTCCCGATCTCGCGGCGAGCATGCCCCTGCAGCCCGCCTTCGCGTGGGCCGGCACGTTTGGCACCACGCCCGACGGCATCGGTTACATTGGCGAGATTCCCAATCGCCCGCGTCAGTACTACGCCTTGGGCTTCGGCGGCAACGGCATCACCTTCGCCGCTCTTGCGAGCGCGATCATCGCGGATGTCATCATGGGGACGACCGTCACGTCGACCCAGCAACGTGCGACGTTCTCCTTCACGCGCCGACAAGCCAAGTACGCTCGCTAATCCAAAGAAAAACGCCCAAGCTGAGTGCTCGGGCGTTGTTTGCGATAAACAGATTGGCGGCGTGAACCGGTTGCTTACAGCGTGGCGCTGGTGTAGGGCAGCAGGGCCATGAAACGAGCCCGCTTGATGGCTTGGCTCAGCAGACGCTGCTCGCGGGCGCTGGTGCTCAGACGCTTGCGGCCCAGAATCTTGCCGTTCGGGCTCATCAGGCGACGCAGGTTCTCAACGTCTTTCCAATCGACCACCACCGTGCCCTTGGCGTTGGTGTTGGTGATGCGGGGCTTGGTGGGGTTGCCAAAACGCGGCGAAAACTTGCTCATGAAAACCTCGTTCCCTCGTCATGGACGTGTGGCCCGGCCAGTCTCACCCTGGCACCACGCCAAGGCTCCACCGCCGAGCGACGCGGGGGAAGGGATGCTAGGCCTTCCGCGTCGCCCTCGCAACCTGCCAGTGTGAACAACCTCGGCTCAAACCGACGAACATGACCCTAATTCATGGGCAAAGCAACGGTACAGTCGCACGAACCGCAACTCAGAAGAGGGAGGATTCATGCCGGCTCTGCAACAGACCAATCCGATTTTTGCCGCTGTCCGTTTTCCGTGGATTGGCCCAATCACCGCGCAGGAATGGCTGCCCCGTCTGCGATCAGCCGGCCTGCACGCATCGATCACCGATGAGTCGGACGAAGGCTTCACGATTGAGCTGACCCATCCCACCGCGGGATCGGCCAAGCTTGTCGGCATGGCGGACGCTCCGCCGGTTGATGACTTCTACTTCCTTTTCGCGCCCAGTATCGGTGACAAGCAGCGCAAGCGACTGCTCGACGGCGGGTACGACATCACGGTCGTCATGCAACCCCGGACCGGCAATCTGCTGCGCGACAAGAAAGCGCTCTTCCGCTTCGCGCGAGCCGTCATGGGGGGCGATGCGCTCGCGATGATCGACACGTTCAGTTCGCGGGTGTGGCTTGCACCGGACCTTGACATGGAGCTTGCCCACGATGCCGATCTTGATATCGAAGCGTTGTACGCGATTCATGCCGTGCAGTCTGATGACCCCAAGCACGTTGACGAAGATGGCGAGCCGCGCTGCACCTGGCTGCACACGCATGGTTTGGCTGAGTTGGGCGGCTTTGATATCGACATCGTCAATCCGCATCCATCGTTTGTGCACAACTCGGGCGACATCATCCGTGCGCTGGCGTTCGCCATGATCGAGGACGGAATCGCTCCCGATACCGAGGGCTTTCCCATCTTCTATCCGGACGGCGAGATTGATCTGGTGCCTGTCGCAGAGTTCATGAAGCACGCCGATCCCGCTGTCGCAGCGCTGCGCGATACCGAGGGCCGCGAGGAGAATCGCAGCGTCCTGTGTCAGCCGCGTTCGGAAAAGCCAGGCGGAAAGTGGAAGGTCGCCCCGGCGAAGTGCCTGCAGACCGAAATGCCCGACGAGATCATGTCGCCCTTCACCAAGCGTGCGACCGATCTGATGGCCGAGCGCGCCCGGGCAACGGTGCATGTGTTTCAAGCGTTGTGGAAGGAATTCGCTGACTTGCAGCCCCACGCGATTGTCAAGCTGGGATATCTGACCGACGCCGCGAAGGCAGAGAAGACCGACGACCGCGAGCACATGTGGTTTGAGGTCCACGACCTGCGAGCGGACAAGCTCGAAGCGACACTTCTCAATCAGCCCATCGAGATCGAGTCGATGTCCGAGGGCGACCGCGGCTGGCACGATCTTGATCTCATCACGGACTGGACCTTGGTAACGCCAGAGGGCAACATCGACCCGCGCGATATGTCGGCGGTGCGAGCATTGCGCGAACTGCCTCGTGCAGAGCGTGCGGAGTTGGCGCGTGCTATCGCCGAGTCAAAGGACTGACCTTCCGTGCTATGACTGACTCAGGTATCGCGATACCGCAGCGGCGCGATGCACGATCTCAGTGATGATCGCCCGCGAGCGGCGTGCGGGCCTTGGTCATCGCCCAGATGGCCAGCGTGATGGCGCACACAATTAGCGTGACAGCCACCCACACCAAGGCCGTGCGAGGATCGGTTGGGATTTCCGCATTGGTCGGGGTCGGTTGCGTCGGCGCAGCAGCAGCGGCTTGGGCAATCAGCAGGTTCATCGCGAACTCCTTCTGGATCGCTGAGAACGTATGCGCTGTAGGCCGCTTCTATTGCGTACTTGGTTGTCCGCTATCAGGCCGCTGCATGCATCGCTGCAACGTTGAACGCTGTAAAGCCACATGCGTGCAGCACGTTGGCCTTACCGCACGATCCCCGTCACCGGCACGTTTTCCACGCCGTTCAGCGTGCTTGCGGCGTTTTCCGTGCCCAGCGTCACATACCGCCGGCCGTTCACCTTCATCGCGCGCGTGCCCGAGGGCCAGTACGAGTAGCCGTTGAGCTGGCGGTGGATGTAATCGGGCGCGTTGACGATGAACGCACCTTGGAAGAACCGCATCGTGCCACCTTCGCCGCCGCGGTCCTGCCATTGATCGGGCTCGACCAGTTCCTGCAGAATCGTGCGAAGCTCGTCAGCCTTCTCAGCCGTGGGGCGACGCTCGGGGTCTTCGTTGTCTCCGTCTTGGAACGGACCTTGGCCACCGCCACCGCCGCCGCGTTGTCCGCTTTGCAGGGCCTGTTGCAGATCAAACTCCGGTACGCCCGTGTAGTTGGGCGTTTCGAGAAGCAGGTCGTTCACCGAGTAGACCTCAACGCGCTTGAAGGCGTTGAGCCGCGTGCGCGGACCGATCTGCATCGCGCCACTGTCGCTCATCTGCCACGTGGGCATCGCCGTTGTCGAGCTCAGTGCCGAATCGGCGACGGCGACGCGCTCGAGAATGACTTCGAGGAACCGCAGCATTGTGAGGTTGTTGGCCTTCGCCGTGATCTCCGTGTCCTTGTCAAGGCCGTTCGGGTTCTTGTCGTCGGCCCACATGATCTCAAGGTCCGCGCTGGTCACGGTCTTGATGAAGTTCATCACGTCTTCGAGCCGGCGGTTTTCAAACTCCGCCGTGACGGGCGTCATCATCTTCAGCAGCGTGTCGCGCTGCGGAATGCCGCTGGAGCGCACGACAACCTGCGTGTCGGCGGTCGAGGTCTTGGCCGCCGTCTTGGTTTCCGCTTTCGTGTCGGCGGCGGGAGTCGCGGGCTGGGCGGGAGTCGTCTGGGCGACCACTGTGCCAGCGAGGGCGAGGGTGAGCATGGCTGCGCTGAGACCGCGTGCGGTTGATGCGAACATTCCCGGCTCCTTGGATTCCGGCAGCATCCGCTGCCCAACCAGTCCCGTCAGACGCGGCCTTGAGCCCGGAGGCCCGGACACGCGTGGTCCTTCATTGTTCGTCACGCCGACACCCGGCGCGGCAGGAAAAAGGACTGGTGCTGCCAGATTCGACCCGTCATCCCCCGCATGGTTCCGCCGACTGGTGCGGAATTTGCGGATAGGCCGATAGCTACCGGGACCGGTCAGCACCACCCCCTCCAAAGGAACACACATGTTTGGAATGAACACGGGTATGAACAGCAACACGAACTTTGGCGGCTTTGGCCCTTGGAACGCGATGCCAAACGGCTGGAATGGCCCGCAGAACGTCAATCCGTGGCTGGTCCTTGCGTGGCTGAATCAGTTCAATCCATACGCCCAGGCGTTCAATGGACAGCAGGGCTGGAACGGCCAGATGCCGCAGTTTGGCCCCACCATGAATCCGCAGAACGGGCCGCAAATCGGGCCCACGCAGTTCAGTTGGAACGCCTTCTGGAGCAACAACCAGCAAACCAACCCGGGCAACATGCCCATGGGCCAGCCCGGCATGAACTCGCAGGGCTTCTTCGGCACCAACTTCTTCAACCCGCCTACGCAAAGCAACCCGTGGAACAACGGTCCGGGCACTTTCGCGACCAACCAGACCAACCCCATGCCGGGCACCAACCAGCCCGCTTCCAACAACCCCATGAACGCCTACCCGCAGTATCCGGGCGTCCCCAGTTTCTTCACGGCCACACCCAACGTGCCCATCACGCCCACGAATCCGCTCGATGAACACGTGCCGCCCAAGCGCACGGCCCGCAACGGCGTGTGATTCGCACCGCAGAGAATGAGTAGTCCGTCAGCAACGCAGACCCTGATCAATCGATCAGGGTTTGTTCTTGATAGCCGCAGGCCGACGGAAGAGCATGATCGCTACAAAACCGACCAGCCACAGCGTCGCGATGACGATCGCAATCACGGGCGTGAGCTTGTCTGTGAGCGCCAACGCCGCGAGCGATGCGGCGACCGAGATGGACATCGCGGTGATCGCCGCGACACGCGCCTTCGTGCTCATGGGCTCGCGCGAGCGGATGAACTGGGCATATGGCCGGAACAGGCGCGAAGTGAGCAGTCGGTCCTCAAGCCATGGGCAACTGCGCACGAGGAAGTACGAGCCCAGCAGCAGGAAGACCGTGGTGGGCATGCCTGGCACCACGGCGCCCACGCCGCCGAGCGCAAAGCACACGACACCGATCGCGGCCATGGCCCAGCGCCACGGCGTGCGAATGACGCTGTGCGGGTTGGCGGAAACGGGATTGTGCAGCGGGTGCGACATGAGCGTGATCGGCCGACGCAAGTGTATTCGGCCTTGAAAAGCCCGCCGCCACCATGTGGGCGGCGACGGGCGAGGGGGAGGGGGGCTTGGAGAATGCCGGACGGCTTATGCGTGCTGCATTTGGCCGTCCTGCTTCATTTCAGTCATCATCGCATTCACATCGATGCCCAGCTTCGTGGCGATGCGCGTGCCGTAATCCATGTCGACGCGGAAGAAGTGGCAGAGCATGCGCATCTGCACTTCCTTGCGAGCTTGGCCCAGACCGCCCGCGATGCGACTGGTCAGGCGGTCGCGGTGTGCATCGTCGAACATGCGGTAGAGGTTGCCCGGCTGCGTGTAGTCGTCGTGATCAACCGTGCTGTCGTAGCGATCAACGATGATTTCGCCCAGCTTCCAAGCCGGATCAGCGAAAGCGGCGTCGGGCTTGGGAGCGGTCGCGTGGCTGTTGGGCCAGTAGTTGGGAGCCGCGCCGTAGGAGCCGGTCGTCAGCGCGCCGTCGCGAATGTAGTTCATGACGGGGCAACGGGGCTTGTTGACGGGAACCTGATGGTGATTGACACCCAGGCGATGCAGATGCGTGTCGGCGTAGCTCATGAGGCGCGCCTGCAGCATCTTGTCGGGGCTGGGCCCAATGCCGGGCACCAGTGCGCTGGGCTTGAAGGCCGCCTGCTCAACTTCCGCGAAGTAGTTTTCGGGATTGCGGTTGAGCTCCATCACGCCCACTTCGATGAGCGGGAACTCGCGTTGCGGCCAGACCTTCGTGAGGTCGAACGGATTCCAGCGGAAGCTGTCGGCCTGCGATTGCGTCATGATCTGCACGCACACGCGCCACTTGGGGAAGTCGCCCTTCGCGATGGCGTTGAACAGATCGCGCTGGTGGCTTTCGCGATCATCGCCGATCGTCTTCGCGCTCTCGGCATCGGTCATGTTCTTGATGCCCTGCATGCACTTGAAGTGGAACTTGCACCACACGCGCTCGCCAGCGGCATTGGTGAACGAATACGTGTGACTGCCAAAGCCATGCAGGTGGCGATACGTCGACGGGATGCCGCGATCGCTGAAGAGAATCGTGACTTGGTGCAGCGCTTCGGGGCAGAGGCTCCAGAAGTCCCACTGCATGTCCATGTCGCGCAGATTGGTCTGGGGGTTGCGCTTCTGCGTGTGGATGAAGTTCTGGAACTTGTAGGGATCGCGCACAAAGAAGACGGGCGTGTTGTTGCCCACCAGGTCCCAGTTGCCTTCGTCGGTGTAGAACTTCACCGCAAAGCCGCGCACGTCGCGCTCGGCGTCGGCCGCGCCGCGTTCGCCGGCGACGGTCGAGAACCGCAGGAACAGATCGGTCTTCTTGCCAATCTTGGAGAAGATGCTGGCGCGGGTGTACTTGGTGATGTCGCCTGTCACCGTGAAGGTGCCGTACGCGCCGCTGCCCTTGGCGTGCACCACACGCTCAGGGATGCGTTCGCGGTTGAAGTGCTGCATCTGCTCGAGCAGCGCAACGTCCTGCATCAGCACCGGGCCGCGCGGACCGGCGGTCAAAGCCTGCTGTACGCCGATGGGTGCGCCGTTGGCGGTCGTCAGAACGGGACACTGGCCGTTGGAGTTGGCGTGGGATGAACCGTTGGTGGGGGACATGGTGAATCTCCTTCGTGGTCAGCCGCACGCTGTCAGGCAGGCGGGCCTGTCCATCAGTCGCAGGCAGTTGTAATCCCGAGGCTACGATTCATCAACACGATTGGCATGATCTGATCGATAGGAGTTTCCGATGGATACCCGCGACCTGTCGGTGCAGGACCTGCTCGCCGTGGTGACAGTCGCCATGACCC
>DATGWV010000238.1:0-2409 GCA_035299305.1 Phycisphaerales bacterium
GGGGCGCAGGGGGCGACGCGATGTGCTGCTGCGTTCAGAGGCGCGCGGCGATGTCTTTGGCGAGGGCGGTACCGGCAGCGTTGTCGAGTTTGCCTGCGTTCCACGAGATGCCGAGGCCTTCGTTGCCCAACTTGGGGATGATGTGGAAGTGGACGTGAAAGACGGCTTGGTGAGCTGCGCTGCCGTTGTTCTGCAGGACGTTGTACGCGGTTGCGCCCGTGGCGGCGAGGACGGCGCGCGCGATGCGCGGCATGACGCGGCCGATGGCGGCGGCGGATTCGTCCGAGAGTTTGTCGAGCGTTTCGGCGGGCTCTTTGGGGATGATGAGCGTGTGGCCTTTGCTGAGCGGGAAGATGTCGAGGAAGGCGAGGACGTGGGCGTCTTCGTAGACCTTGTGGCAGGGAATCTCGCCGCGGAGGATTTTGGAGAAGATGGTTTCGGGCATGGGGCAGGGTAGAAGAGGGTCGCGGAGGGGTGGAGGGGGCGGAGAGGCGCGGAGGGGAGAAGGGGTTGGGATCAGGTCATTGCAGGTGGCGCAGGGAGAGCGCTGAGGTAGTTGGCGGCGTTGAGGAGGATGGCGGCGCTGAAGCGGTCGGGCTTTTCTCGGCCGGCGATGGCGTTGAGGAGGAGGGTTTGGGCGTACATGTCAGCTTCAATGTCGCCTTCGGCGGCGAGCTGGGCGAAGGCGTGGATGGCCCAGGGGCGCTGCGTCGCGTTGTCGGGTTGGAGTTCGGCGATGAGCCACGCGGCGGCGGAGCGGGCACGCGGGGCGAGCGCGGGATTGCGCGCGGCGAGATGCCAGAGGGCGTGCAGGCCGGCGAGTTCGCCTTCGGTCCAGACTTCGATGGCGCGATCGTGCAGGTGGGGGAAGAGGGGGCCGGTGCCGACGAGCTGGTTGGTGATTGGGATGGTTGAGTCGAGGAGTGCGGACCAGAGGCGGAGCCAGGGTTCTTCGGTGAAGGTGGCCGGGTCAAGTGACGGAGCGGGAAGCACGAAGGTGTGGGCGAGGAGGAGGGGATCGACGCGGCGGCGGTGACCCGCGTCGTCACGGAATTCCGTGAGTTCGGCGGCGGTCACGCGAATATCGCCGGCGGCGTGGCGAAGGCGGGTGGACCATTGTGCAAGTGTGGTAGTTGGGTGCATAAATTCGTCACATGATTGTTGTCACGACAGCTCGTGATCTTGCGAGGGTGACCGCCAGCGGCGGAAGATTGTGCAGTTTTGTTCCGACGATGGGTGCGCTGCACGAGGGGCATGCGACGTTGGTGCGGCACGCCGCGGAGATTGCGCGGGAGCGGGGGCTGAATGACGGATGCGTCGTGAGCGTGTTTGTCAATCCGACGCAGTTTAATGAGAAGAGTGATTTCGAGCGGTATCCGCGCACGCTGGAAGCGGACATGGCGATTTGCGAAGCGGCGGGGGCGAGCATTGTGTATGCGCCGCGTGTGAGCGATGTGTATCCGGATGATGAATTGCAGCCCGTGCCGGAGGTGCCGGCGGTCGCGATGAAGCCGAAGCTGGAGGATGCACATCGGCCTGGGCATTTCGCGGGTGTGTGTCAGGTGGTGAAGCGGCTGTTTGATTTGGTGCGGCCGCAGGTGGCGGTGTTTGGGGAAAAGGACTGGCAGCAGTTGCAGGTGGTGCGTGCGATGACGCAGCAGTTGCGATATCCGATTGAAATTGTGGGAGCGGCGACGGTGCGCGAGCGGGGTGGGCTTGCGATGAGCAGCCGAAATCGGTTTCTGTCGGCGGAGGAGCGCGAGCAGGCTCTGGTGATCAGCGAGGCATTGTGTGAGTCGTGGAACTCCGTGACGCCCGAGCAAGCCGAGAGCATCATGGGGCATGTGCTGCGGAAGCGCGGGGTGGAGCCGGAGTATGCGGTGGTGCGGGATGCGGCGACGCTGGAGCGGGCGGGCGATGGGCCCAAGCGTGCGCTGATTGCGGCGCGAGTGGGGAAGGTGCGACTGATTGATAATGTGGAGTGGCGGCCCAGCGGCGCGAGCTGATGCGTTGGGTATCGCGACGGGAATTGTTTGGTTTCTTGGACGTTGAGGGCTTGGCTGCGGCGCATAACGCGATGTGGGATTCCCGCGATAGCAGGAACTTAGCGAAAGCGGGATGCGACCGGGGCATTTCTCGTTGGTTTCTGGCTGTTGTTGGGTTATATTCACGGGTCTGAGGGGCCATATGCATCCGCGAGAAGCGGATTGCGGAGAGAGGCAGCATGACCGGTCAATCATCTCGTTTTGTGGCTCGCGGCGCGTCCGCCGCGTTGGTTCTTGTCGCCGCGGCTGGTGCTGCGCAGGCGCAGGTTCGCATTGCAGCGTGGAACATCAGCAACTGGTCGGGGACGAATCGGCAGGCGGATGTGCAGACGGCGGTGTATGGGGTGGTGCCGGCGGGTCTGGC
>DATGWV010000239.1:0-16064 GCA_035299305.1 Phycisphaerales bacterium
CCCGCATGTCGTAGCGGCACTTCAGACACGTGTGACCGCCGCGCATGTGCTTCGTTCGTGATGCCAGCAGGGACGCCGCGAACGTGGTGATCGCAAAGCACATCCACGCGAGCTCTATAAGCCCGCGAGGCATCGCCTTCCAGACGCCGTAGAGCGAGAGACCTGCGGTGACCTTTCTGTCCCAGATGCCGTAGTGCGCGAAGAGGAACAACCCGTGCGCGATGATCGACAGCACTGCGCCTGCGCCGCACAACGCGAGCGTCCACCGCCTGCGCGTGTGCATCACGCGTGATCGCACGATGATGCACGCAGACCACGCAACGAGCGTCATCAGCGGGCTGTATACAAATAAGACGGCCATCGACCGCACATCATGCGACGTGATCGGTGCGCACGCGTCCACCGTCAGCGCGTAGAAGACCGCAAGTGTCCATTGACCTATCAGCGTCGCCCAGATGAGAAACGTGAGCGTGCTGCTGCGAGATGCGTCATGCAGCGATATCACGCTCGCCCCCGTCTTGCTCGCTCTGCGCAGCTTCGCTCACCCTCCGCCCCTCCGCGACATCCGCCGCATCACGCGGCCGACTCAGTCATCCGCCGAGATGCTCTTGGGCCCTTCTTTGCCCGCGACGCGTTCCATGTAGCCTTTGCCCTTGCGCTCGTACTTGGTGAAGCCCATGCGCTCCAGGTTGGCGTTGCTGAGCTGGCTCTTGCCCTTCATGTCGCTCCACTTGCCTGCGATATTGGGCGCGACGACCGCGCGCCGACACGGCTTGCCCGTGCCCGGCTGCGTGGTCAACGCGTCTTCCTTCATCGACTGCACGACTTCAAAGCTCTCGCCCGTGGGCTGGCCCTTTTTGTCGAGGATTTCGTAGACGTAGGTGGGCATAGGGAAGGGTAGCGCAGAAGTGCCTGAGTGCGAAGTGCCCGAGTGCGTTGTGAGGGGGCCGGCGTGCGGGCGCGTGATGCGCGGAGCGATCAAAGCGGTGGTGGGGGCTTGGTTTGCCCCCTGAGCTGGACACGCAGGCACTTCGCACTCAGACACTCCGGCACATCTTCACTTCAATCTGCTCTTCATCGCCTCCGCCATGCGCTTCAGGTAATAGTCATACCCGAAGAACAGCTTCATCACCGCCCGCGGAATCGCGCTCTTGATCGTGCCCTCTTCCGTCACCGTCAGCATCGTCTGGCCGTTGCCCGCGTCCGTCAGCACGTGATCCCAGCTTCCTGTGAACGGCCCGTTGTCATCGGCGATGGTGCGCTTGACGCGCGACGGCGCCTCGCTGATGGTCTCGACCAGCACAAACGAGTTTCGCCCCATGAACTGCCGAAAGACGCGCTTGCCGTCCTGTGCTGGCAGCATTTCCACTTTGGTGATGTCCTTGAGCCACGTGGGAAATCCGTCGGTGTCGTTGATGAGGTTCCACACCTGCTCGCGCGACGCGTTGACCGTGACGCTCACGCTCGCGGTGTGCGTCGCCGGCAGGCTGCTGCCATACACGCCCATGACGCCCGCTAGTGTGACGATGAGACCGACGATGGTGAGGATGATGTATGCGATCATGGTGGGGTTTCCTTGGTGGGATGTGTGCTTTGGAGGGAACGCAGTACCGAAGTGCCGAAGAGACGTAGTACCGAAGGAAAGGCACAGAACCAGGCACGTACCCACTGTCTTTCCTGCGGTACTACGTCTCTTCGGTACTCTGGTACTCGCTTCCCTTCAGTGCTCCGCCCCCAACATCACTTCCGCTTCCACTTGATCACCGGCCCGCTCTCGGCTTTGCCGGCCTTGTAATGCGTCCACGTCTGCGTGTAGTGGTTGTCATCCACAAACGTCAGCACCACATCACCCATGTAGCTCTGGTCCGCGCTGGTCAGGTTGCTGACTTCGTCAAACTGAAAGTGAATCTGGTTCGACGCGTGCTGGTGTCCGTCGTTGAGCTTCGCTTCCATCCGTGGCTGGTTGCCCTGCGAGCAGTAGTGGACCATCACCAGTTCATCGCCATCCATGTGATACACGTTGGTCATCTCGTGCGCCGTGCCCACGAACATGATGTCGCGCACGATGCTGCCGCTGCTGGAGACCTTGATCACGCTCGTGCCGGGCTGGCCATACTGCGCAATCTCCTCCGCTGTCATGTCGACGATCCATTCCCCTTCCAGCTTTGCGACGCGATCAAACAAAGCCGCTTTCGTCGCCGCGTCCGCCGCCCGCGTCACTTCCGGCTGGCCTTCGCGCTCGCACACGTCACCGGTGCATTCCGTCCCGCCGCGCGATGCGCACCCCGCGAGCGACGCCAGACCAACCGCCACCAAACCAACGACGATGTGCTTGTTCATGCCGGGGAATGTACCGGATTTGCCTCGCAAATGCAAGCCCGCCCATTCGATTCGCTCCGCCGCGAACTTGCGCAGAAGTTCACCGCTTGCTACGCCACCCCTTCGTGCCTCCGTGCACCCGTGCTTTCGTGCCTCTTCCCGTCACGTCTTCGCCCCATCCTCTTCCACGCGCGTCCGCTCCACATCCCGCACCGTCAGCCCTGCCCGCCGAGCGATCAGCGCCAGCTTCACGCGATCATCCACGCCCAACTTCGCCCCAATCGCCTTGCGATGCGACACAATCGTGTGTTCGCTGCGATACAGCAGCTTCGCGATCTCCTTCACGCTCAGCCCCTGCCCCAGCAGCGCGAGCACTTCCAACTCTCGCGCGCTCAGCGCATCGAGCGGCCCCAGATTCGCAACCTCCGCGTCAATCCACTCATAATCCCCCTTCGCCAGTTCTTCCGCCTGCTCGTCGCTCTCCGCCCGCCGCGTGATCGTGAGAAACAGGTCTGGCCCATCGCCCTCGCGCTGAATCGGATAGATGTACGTGAAGTGCTGCTGTCCGCGCCAGATGTTGCGCAGCAGCACCGGCTTGCCGGAAACCCGAATGCGCTGCAAAAGAGCCAGCCGCTCCTTCGTCCAGTCCTCGGGCATGTGGTCTTCCCACTTGCGGCCCGTGTACTCCGCGGGTTTGGCGTCCGGCCCGTGAAAAATCTTCACCGCCTGCTCATTCACATACAACAACTCGCCTTCCGCCGTCAGCAGTCCCACGCCCGTGCCCGGTTCCGTGGTCAAAACACTCCATACTGCTTCCAGCATGGGCTCGCACGCCCCCAATTCGCTGAGCGGATTCTCCGACTCGCCTGATTTTCTGTTTTCTGCGTCTCCCATGCCGCAGGGTAGCGACCGCGCACGCCAGCCTCGCAACAATCCGCCGATGCCATTCAGCCCCATTGACGACGTTCTCGCTGATCTCCGTGCCGGAAAAATGATCGTCCTAACCGACGACGAGAACCGCGAGAACGAGGGCGACCTCGTCATGCCCGCCCAGTTCGTCACGCCCGAAGCCGTCACCTTCATGCTGGGCAAGGCCATGGGCTACATGTGCCTCTCGCTGACTGAAGAAGACTGCGATCGACTCAACTTGCACCCTCAGGGCAGCGTCAACACCAGCGTGCGCGGCACCGCCTTCACTGTGAGCATCGATCTGCACCCGCGCTTCGGCGGCACCACCGGCGTCTCCGCCAAAGAGCGCGCCAAGTGCATTCAAATGGCCATCGACAAAAACTACGGCGAAGCCGACTTCGTCCGCCCGGGTCACATCAATCCGCTGCGCAGCCGCGAAGGCGGCGTGCTGGTGCGCACCGGCCAGACCGAAGGCTCCATCGACCTCTGCCGACTCGCCGGGCTCTATCCCGCCGCCGCGATCATCGAGATCATGAAGCCCGACGGCGAAATGGCCCGCGTGCCCGACCTCGAGAAGTTCTGCGCCGAGCACAACATCAAGATGTGCAGCGTCGCCCAGATCATCGAGTATCGCCTGCAGCGCCAGAGCCTTGTCAAACGCATCGGCCCCGACGAAGGCACGCCCATCAACACCAAGTTCGGCCCCTTTAGTGTCCTCCTCTACGAAAGCGTCGTCGATCCCCTGCCGCACCTTGTACTCGTGCCTTCCCGCTCCGTCACTTCTTCACTCCGTCACTCCGTCACTCCCACACTGGTCCGCATGCATCGCCGCAATCTGCTCGGCGACGTCTTCGGCGATCTCGCCAGCAGCCCCGAAGGCCCCAGTAGCGACACGCTCCACGCCGCCATGCGCCAGATTCAAGAAGCCGGTAGTGGGGCACTCGTCTATCTCCGCACCACCGGTCATCGCAGCGACGACAAAGCCATCACCGCCGTCACCGACCTCGAGGGCACGCTGCAAACACTTCGCGCCAAATCACTCGACATCAACACGCCCGATCTCTCGGGCATGGCCGACGCCGCCAACAGCCGCATGCCTCTGCGAGACTTCGGCGTGGGCTGCCAGATCCTCCGCGACTTGGGCCTCACCAAACTCCGCCTGCTCACCAACAGCTCACGCCCCCTCCCCGGCATCGAAGCCTTCGGCCTCGAAATCGTCGATCGCGTGCCCTGCAAGTAAGCGAGCGGTTGTGCGCTTCACACGCCAAATGAAAAAAAGAGGCCCGCACCGCGAGCCTCTTTCACACAATTTCGTATCAACTCAACCGCCCGGCATTCCCGCCATCATTGCCTTCATGAAGGCTTCCGCCGCCGCCTTCGAATCCGCAAACTCGCCGGCTTCGACCTTCGCGACCAGCTCTTCCGCGCCCGTGCCCAGCTTCTCCATCATGGGCAAAGCCATCGCGGCCATCGCTTCCATCTGGCCCAGGCCCATCTTCCACTGCCCATCCACCTGCTTCACTTCCAGCGGCATGGGCGAGCCGGGCAGGCTCACCAGCACCGTGTCGCCACGCATCGCATACGTGATCGACGCCGGATCAATCGCGCTCATGTCGTTGGCCTTCAGCATCGGGCCCATCATCGCGCCCTGCGGCGTCTTGCCGATCGCCGCGTACAGGTCTTCATCGAACTTCGCCTTGAAGGCTTCGTCCAGCTTGTTCATCGCCTCGCTGACTTTCGCCTGCGCCGCGATCATCTTCTTGCCGTCTTCGCTCTCCGCGTGCATCAGCCCCGCCGAGCCCGCGAAGTCCTTGTCCTTGGCCATCTGCACCATCTTCGCCATGAACGCCTTCGCGTCCACCGGCACGCCATCCGCATCCAGCTTCGGCGGCGGAGCCTTGCCCGACAGATCGAGCGCCTCGCCCTTCACCACCTTGTCCAGCTTGCCGATCAGTTCGCTCAGTTGCTGCATCCGCTCGCGCGTCGCGCCTTGCACGCCGCCCAAGCTGCTTTGCGCATCCGTCAGAGCCTTGCTGGCTTCTTCCACGCTCGTCTTGCGAAGTTCCGACAACGCGTTGATCCGCGCGTCATAGTCCGCCTTCTTGGGCAGCGCGGGGCTGGTGTTGCTCAGCACCTGCAGCGTGCCGATCATGCCATCCAGCAGCTGCGCACGCCCGTAGTGCAGGCCCGCCAGTGAAATCTGCGCCGAACCCGCCGTCACGCGACCCGCGCTCACGGCATCCTTGCTGGGCTTGTCCGCCTGCGCCTTGCGTGCGCCATTCACCGTCTTGCCGAAGCTGCTCGTCGCCTTCGTGAACGCCGGCAGATACGCCTCATCGTGCGCCTTCATCAGGTCGTTCACCAGCGTGTCAATCTCGCCCGCGATGCGACCCGCATCGGCCTGCGCCTGCGTGTCCGCCGACTGATTCTCGCTCTTGCGCGTGTTCAGTTCCGCGATGGCCGTATCCAAGGCTGCGATCTGTGCCTGGAACTGGTTCACCATCAGCGTCGCTTCCGCCGCCTGAGGCTTCACCGCATCGATCTGTGCGATCAGCCGCTCGCCTGCCAGCCGCTTCTCATCGCCCTGCTTGCGCAGCGCCGCCGCCTGCTCCACCAGCGGCACACCTTCGCGAGCGCTCACGCCGCTCACGCGCTGCATGAGTTCCGACGCTTGCTGGAAGTATGTCTTGCTCGCGTCAATCTCCGCTTTGCTGCGAGCTTCGAGGTCAGTCAGCTCACGCTGCATCTGATCGCGCTTGGTGGTCCACTCGGCCAAGTCCTTCTGGCGATCCGCCTTCTGCGCCACAAAAGACGCGAGGTCCTTGCTCGGGTTGAAGCTCGCCGCCGCCGTGCTCACCGCACTGAAGTTGGCCCACTGGCTGCTGCGTTCGGTCAGCAGGGCGAGGTTGGCACGAATCAGCCCTTCGGCTTCAGGAATCTTGCCCGCGTCGGCTTCGGCTTCCGCCAGGTCCGCCTGCGCCTGTAGCAGCACCGCGCTCATCGCTTCGCCGCCTTCGCCCTGCGACACCTGACCCAGCCCGCCCATGGCTTTCTTGGTCTCGTTCGCCAGACTCTGGGCCGATTCCGCATTGATGCCCGCGGCATTCACCTTGTTCGCCGCATCCTTGATCGCCCGGGCGTTGGGCGACTCGTCAACGCAGCCACCCAGCGACAGGATGGAGCCGACGCACAGCAAAAGAGCAACGGGGCGGGCAAACACGGGGCGAACAGGCTTGATCATGGCAATCCTTCTTTACGCACAGGAGCGACCTGCGGGTCGCCCGCAGCGCAATTCGCATCGAAACATCCCTGTCACAAATGGACAGTCGCCATGGGCACAACACATGGTCATGTCCACCGCAGCCGCGACTGTAGCACGTCACTCGCCAAACTGGTTATTCCCCCTCGCTCCCCGCCCACCCTTACCGAGGCGGAGCCTTCTCCCCTTCCGCCGGCTTCTCCGTGCGGTCCGTCGCCTCAGTCTTCAGCGGCCCGGGCACCGGGGGCGTGTACTCAATCGGATACCCCGCCCGCGTCTCGAACATGGACTGAATCCAGTTCACCGCCGCCCGGAAGTTGGGGTCGTCCTCGCTGTCAAAGATCGGCTTCCACACCCGGCCCAGCCCCTTGACCTCCGGATGCTTGAAGATCGCCTTGTTCCGGGGCAACCCCATGTGCAGCAGCGGGCTGCGAGCCGGCTGGGCGTAGTCAATCAGCCCCTGTCCTTCCGCCGTGCGATACCGATCCAGAATCAGGAAGTTGGTATACGCCGACCGGGGACTGTTGGGCTTGCGGGTATAGAGGAACAGCCGCCCGGCCTCCTCTCCCCCGTGGCACTTGGTCGTTGCGCACGAGTTCACCAACCACGTGCGATGCACGTCATTGATGAAGCTCCGCATCGCCCGCGGATTCTCCTCCACCTGCACGCGGTCATAAAACTCCCGGGCACGTAGATCAAAGAACCACGCAAGAATCTCCGCCGGCTTCTGGCGCAAAAACTGCTCGCGGCCCTCGGGAGTCGTCGGCACCTGCCCACGTCCCTCCACCAGTTGGCCCGCGTACTTGTCCATGAACTGTTCGACCGCCGCCCGCGGAACAAGCATGCGCGGCGGATCCTTCAAATCCACCTCAAACACGCGAATCAGATTGATCTGCTCATCGCTCAGTAGCGGAAATGAATCCATCGCATCAAGTGGCACCGCCACGCGCTCGCGCGGCTCCTTGGGCGTGACAGGCAATGCCGGCCCCATCCCCTCCAGCTTGAGCTGTTCGGTCAGCACAATCTTGAGCTGATTCGCCCCGGGATGATCCGGCTCGGCCTTTAGCGCCCGCTCAACTTCCTTCAGCGCAAGGTCGTACCGCTTGCGCTCATGCAGCCACCGCGACAGCTTGAGCAGCCCCTCAACATCTTCATCAGGCGTGTTCGCCCGGAAGCGCTGGTAGCGTTCTTCAATGGTCGGAAGCTCCGTCAGCCGTGCCACCTGGTTCATCGCAAAAGTCGTGGGCACCCCCTGAATGCTCAGCACGACATTCGCCGCGTCCTGAGAAATCAGCACGCCCGTGACCTTTTGGCCGTCTTTCAGCGTCAGTTCCGTCTCGCGCTGTTCCACCGCGACTTTCGCCGCCGGTTTCTCAGGCTGCTTCTCCTGCCGCGCATCCGCAATGCAGGCGATAGCCGCAACCCCCGCAAGGGCCAGCAGACACGTTCCCAACGACCAACTGTGCTTCCGGACAAGCATCGGGCACCCAATCGCAAGCGAGGGGAAGCGGGGCGGACCGCGCAGGTCCGGCGCATGAGCCGCTCAGGTCTGGCATGGTAGCGCACCCCCCTTGGGCCGGTTCGGCCGTCCTCACGCCGCCCGCATTGCCGCACCGATCGACGCCAAAGCGTCGTAATCCAGCCCCACCAGCCGCGTCAACGCCCGAATATCGGCGGTCGCCGTCCCACTCGTCACCCGGCAGTGTCGGCTCACCGGCCCCTCCGTCCCCGCCGACAGGTCGCGCGCGATCGGCATCGCGTCGCCATCGGAGGAAATCCGCACGGGGCCGCTCAGGGTCCTGCTGAACTCCAGCGTCCACTTGCCCATGTGGACCTTGACGCCCGGATGGATCTTCCCGTGCACCGTCAGCTCATGCTGCGTGTGCTGCGCGAAAAGCTGCGACACTCGCGTGATGGCCTTCACCAGCTTCTTCATCATCCCCGCGCTCTGCTGATACGCAAACTGCGCTTCAGTCACTTCTTCGGCGTACGAAGCCGCGCGACTCTTCGCACGCTTCAAGTCCTCCAAGTGCTGCTTGTCCTTCTCCACGCGCCGCTGCAGTTGCTCCTGCAACTTCGAGAGATGCGCAACCGCATCTCGCAACAGAATGCACTCGCCAATCGTAACGATTGTCTCGCCGCCGCTCTCGCACCCCAGTTCGCCCAGCTCGCACGCCATCCCCGTGACAAGCTCGCCGCGAATCATGCTGCACGTCGGCCCCTTCAGGCGCCGACCCACGCGCAGCTCGCAGTTGTTTAGTTCTTTCACGATGAGTGCATCGCGCCCCGCGCTCGCACGCACATTCGTCATGTACTTCGCCGCCAGGTCGCGCCCGGCCTTGACCGTTCCCTTTTCGCGCGCCGCGATGCCCTGCTGCAGCGTGATGGATCCTCTCGCATCCAGCGTCGCCGCGTCCACCAGATCGCGCACGATGATGTCGCCCTTCGCTTCCACCTTGAAGCAGTCGCGCACGCCCTTCTCAATGACGACGTTGCCCGGGAACGCGACGTTCCCCGTCGAAAAATCTACGTTCCCGGTAATGACCACTGTGCTGTCGATGCGCAGCTTGTTGCCTTTGGCAATCAGTTTGCCCTCGCGCAGACTCACGATATCGCCATTCGCCCGCAGCTCCAGCGAATCATCCAGCTTCGGATGAAGGGGTCGCCCCTGCTTCGCAGCAATCGCCTCACCCAGAACATTCAGTCCGTCGCGTGCGGGCTTCGCCGGAATGATGCGAGCCACCACCGTGCCCGCAGGCACCCACTCCACACTTGTGCGCGAGTGATGATCGACCACCGCCTCAGATTTGACATCTTGCTTCGCCGCGACCACCAACTCGAGCCGCGCATCAACGCCATGTTCCGGAGGCGTGCCCGTCAGCACCGGCCGACGCAATTCCGCCGCGCCGGCGTTCTCCAGGTACTCGCGGATAAGCCAGCGAACCCCACGCTCTCGCTCCGCATTGCGGACGACGCCCGCCTCGTCAAGTCGCATCTGCAAGTATGCTTCGATCAGCAGGTCCGGCGAGATGTCCGGCGCCAAAATGAGACAAGCTTCGAGCTTGTCCGCCGCGATTTCAACGCGGACGAGTCGCTCGAGGCTTGAACTGTACTGATTGAAGTTCCCCGACATGATGCGAGGCCCCCCACATCCCTCGCGCGCGAAACGTCATGGTTCGCGCGATTGTCCCAGATCGCCCGCTGCGCGCCCGCCGAATCACTCCGGCCCGGCGCGATCCATGCCCCTCCCAAGGTGCACGAATCATCCCGCTTGCAATTACGCCGCCGCCGACTGCCCGCACTTCGCCAGCGTCTCTTGAATGCGCTGACTGAGCAGATCAGGCGTGAATGGCTTCACCACGTAGTTGTTCACGCCCGCCTTGATGGCCTCAATGACGCGGCTCTTTTCCGCTTCAGTCGTGACCATGATGATGGGTGTGGTCTTGTTGGTCGTGCGCCACGCCTTCACGAACGTCAACCCGTCCATGTTGGGCATGTTCCAGTCAACCAGCATCAGGTCCGGACGGAACGCCGGCGCCTTGCTCAGCGCGTCCTGGCCGTCGCAGGCTTCGAGCACCTCCGTGTGCCCGAGCTGCGCCAGAACCGCCTTCTGGATGTTGCGCATCGTCTTGGAATCGTCAACGAGAAGAATCCGCATGTTTCACTTCCTGGTGTTCTGTCGTGTGCAACTTCATCGTCGCACGAGTAAGGGAGCTTGTGTCAAAACGCTGACTGATTTCACGCCTTGGCGGGCTGTGCCGCAGTGGCACCTGTCTTGGCGGTCGTGCTGACGGGCGAAGGCTTGATCATCACTTCGATGTACAGATCGCCGCA
Source organism: Phycisphaerales bacterium (assembly GCA_035299305.1). Classification (GTDB taxonomy): domain Bacteria; phylum Planctomycetota; class Phycisphaerae; order Phycisphaerales; family UBA1924; genus BJHL01. The sequence continues at coordinate 10,322 of DATGWV010000239.1, forward strand.
GTCCGTCGCACACGGAATCACGACGCACGGAAGGTCGCTCTGCCGCGCGACATGGTGATTGCCGCCGATGATGACGCTCGGGCAGCTGATCGCCACCTTCTTGTCCTTGAACATGGCCTTCGCGCCGCCGCTCACCATGTTGACCAGTTCGCCGACTGCGTCAGCGAAGTCAGGCGTGCCCAGTTGCATCGGGCTGCCCGCAAAGAGCGCGACGACATTCTCCGCTGTCTTCTGCGGGAAGGCCAGCACGACGCTGCCCTGCACGTCGCCGCTCATGCCGATGATCCCCGACACGTCGTGGTTGGGGTTGTCATCCTTCTTGAGAAACGGTTCCTTCACCGTGACCTGCAACTGCATCATCGTCGAGAAGACGTTCTGAATGCTGGCGATGAATGGCTTGATGAACATCGGGTCCATGCTTGACGAGCTCCTTGCCTGTGGCGCGTGTTGCACCGGTTAAGAACGATTTATCTTCCTTCGGCCATCGAGATCAGCCGATCCACATCAACAATCAAACTGACCCCGCCGTCGTCGCGCACCGTCGCGCCACTGACCGCCTTGGGCATCGAACTTGCGCCAGTCTCGTCCAGCGCCTTGATAACCACTTCCTGCTGACCGATCAGCCGCGTCACCATCAGGCCTACGCGCTTCTCGTGCTGCTGCAGCACCACCGCGAACGGACTCTCCTGACGCTTGTCCGTCGGCTGATTGAACAGCTCGGCTGCATCCACCAGCGGCAGCACCGAATCGCGCAGTCGCATGACGCGATGCCCGCCGATGCTGCTGATCTGATCTTCCTGGGGCCGGACGATCTCCAGAATACTGCCCAGAGGCAGTGCGTAGATCTCGCCGCCAACCCCGACCATCATCGCGGGCAGAATCGCGACCGTGAGCGGAATCGTGATGCTGATAGTCGTGCCCTTGCCCAGTTCGCTCGAGAGTTCAATCGCGCCCTTGAGCTTCTGAATGTTGGTTCGCACCACATCCATGCCCACGCCGCGGCCCGAAAGATCGCTGACCTTCTCCGCCGTGCTGAAGCCGGCTTCAAAGATGAAGTTCCACACTTCGCGATCGCTCAGGGTCGCGACCTGTTCCGCCGTCGCGAGGCCGCGCTCGACTGCCTTCTTGCAGATCTTCTCGCGCGACAACCCGCGACCGTCGTCGATGACCAGCACGCGCACATGGCTGCCTTCGTGGCTTGCTCGCAGCGTCAGGGTGCCCGTCTCGCTCTTGCCCGCCTTCACGCGGTCCTCAGGCATTTCCAGCCCGTGGTCGCAGCTGTTGCGAAGCAAGTGCACCAGCGGATCGCCCAACTCTTCAATCACGCTCTTGTCCACTTCGGTGTCGCCACCTTCGATGACAAGTTGAATCTTCTTCCCAGTCTTGGCCGCCAGATCGCGAATCAATCGCGGATACCGGCCAAACAGCTTGTCGAGCGGCTGCATGCGCGTCCGCATCACCGCGAGCTGAATGTCGCTCGTGACGCGATCAAGTGTGCCCGCCGCCGCCGTCATCGCTTCCGTGAGTTCCACGTCCGCGTTCGTCGCGCTGGCGGCACGACGTGTCAACGCGCCAATGCGATTCTTCTGCAACACCAGCTCGCCCACCAGATTCATGAGCGACTCAAGCCGGCCAACTTCCACGCGAATGGTGTTTTCCACCGCCTTGGTGTCGTGCTTCTCGCCGCCCTTGTCCGCCGGTTTGTCGCCGGTTTTCTCAGCAAGCTTGCCATCAGACTTCGTTTCAGACGCGCTCGTGGGCGTTGCAACCTTCGCACTGTCAGCCGGCTCCGCAAGCGGATGCGGCTCATGCACAGGCGTCGGTGTCACCGGTTGCGCGGCTCCCGTCCACGCATTCTCCAGTTGATTCAGCAGGTCATCCGCCGCGACTTCGCGCACTTCGCCGGCCTTGATGCCCGCCGCCTGGCTGTTCACCAGCTCACACAGCGACTTGAGATGAGGCATCACGTTGCCGAGCGCATCTTGCTTGCTCGTCAGCTTGCTCGCGGCTTTCGCCATCGCCTGCGCCAACTCGCCCATCTGCCCGTGCTCAAAGAAGTCGACGCAGCGACCAAGCTGCTCGCACGTGTCGGCCAGCGACTGCGCCGACGTCTGCACATCCTGCGAGCCGACCAGCGAGTTCAGCCCCGCCTGCACCTTGTTCATCGTCTCATCAAGATCAGCAACCAGGTACTCCAGCAAGTCCGCCTTGCCAGGCCCAAGTTCGAGCTTGCGAACGTTGCCACTGCTGGGCGTTGCCGCGCTTTGAGCTGCCTGCTTCGCAGGTTCCGCTGCCGGAGCGGCGGCTTGCTGTGCGGGGAGTGCATCGCTCTCCACATTCAGCTTGCCTTCGCCAATCGCAGCGAGTTGCGCGACAAGCTCAGCTCGCGGCACCGACAGTTCTTCGCCCGCGGCCAGTTGGCTCATGTGCGTCTTGAGAATGTCTACCGCTTCCAGCAGCAGATTCATCATCTTCGGACCGACGACAACAACGCCGTTGCGGGCTGCGTTCAGCGCGCTCTCCGAGCAGTGCGCAATCGCCACCAGATTCGTCAGTTGCAGGAAGCTCGCGCTGCCCTTGATCGTGTGCAGCGCGCGGAACACCTTGTTCAGGAGCTCCGGATCACGCGGCGTCGACTCCAACACGACCAGATCCCCCTCGAGCAAGCCCAGAAGCTCGCCCGACTCAGTCAGGAAGTCCTGCACAATTTCTTGATCAAAGCCTGCGGGCACGGATCATCTCCTCGTTCTCAAGCGGCCAACTTCACGCCTGCTTTCGCCTTGCGATAGCAGAACCCCTGCGCGATGGGCATCGCGGTCCACAGTGTGCTCGTTCGAATGTTCTCGCTGTGACCGATGAACAGCGTGCCGTCTTGAGCGAGCTGATCGCTGAAGCACTGCAGCACCGTGTCCTTCATCGGGTCATCGAAGTAAATCATCACGTTTCGGCAGAAGATCACGTCGAAGGTGCCGAAGCGCTTGGCCCCCAGGCGATCCTTCAGATTGTGAAGCTGAAAGTTCACCATCTTCTTGATCTGTTCATCAAGCAGCCACTGCGAGCCTTCCTGCTTGAAGTACCTGCTCTTCACCAGCGCGGGCGTCGTGCGCATCGCGTAGTCGGTGTACACGCCCGCTTGCGCGATGTCGAGCACCTTCTCCGAGATGTCACAGCCGACGATCTCAACCTTCCAGTCAGCCGCACGCAGCCCCAGCGAGCGGTGAATCTGAATCGCCAGCGTGTAGGGCTCTTCGCCGCTACTGCACGCCGCGCTCCAGATGCGCAGCCGCTTCACGCTCTTGCGAGCTTCAAGCAGTTCAGGTAGCACCTGCCGCTCAAACACATCAAGCTGAGGCTCGTTGCGGAAGAAGCTGGTCTCGTTGATCGTGATGCGATTGAACATCTCCTGAAACTCGTCCTGCTGGTACGGGCCGATGGTCAGGAATGCGATGTAGTCGTCGTAATTTTCGAGCTCAAGCTCAGTCAGCCGCGAACCCAGGCGCGACTCAAGCACGTACTTCTTGTTGTCGGGAAAGTGAATCCCGCTTCGCGTGTAGATGATCTTGCGAAGGTCGCTGAACTGCTTGTCGCTCATTGCGGTCGCCATGCACGTCTCCGATTCCTGACTGATGCTCAAAGTCAACAACGCCTTGAAGACGCATCACGCCTCTTCGCTCCGTCGCTCTATGTGTCGCCGTGTCGCGCGAATCACGCCGCCTTCGCCGCGTCGCCCGACGCCTGGTCGGCGAACAGCTTCGCGATATCGAGCAGAATGATCAGTCGATCTTCCAGCTTGCCCACGCCCGCGATGAATTCGCTGTCGATGCTGCACACCATCGCCGGAGCCGGCTCCACGATGTCGCTGCTGATGCGCAGCACTTCATGCACGCGATCCACGATGAACCCGATCACCCGCTTGTGCACTTCCACCACGATGATGCGCGACGCTTCGCTCTTCTCGCTCACCGGCATCGCGAATTTGCGGCGAAGATCAATCACGGGAATGATCTTCCCGCGCAGATTGATCACGCCCTCAACTTCCGGCGGGCTCTGCGGCACGCGCGTCAGTTCCATCATCCGGTTGATTTCCTGCACCGCAAGAATGTCAACCGCAAACTCTTCGTTCGCGACCTCAAACGTGACAAGCTGCAGTTGCGTCACACCGGTGTTGCCAGTCCCCTCGTTGTTCGTTCCTTGCGTCGCCATACCCCAGTTCCTCTCTTCAAGAAAGCGTGTTTCCGCCGCATCGCGGCCCGTGTGTGTTTTCGACGAATTCCCCTGACTACTTCATTTCGATCTCGCATCCCGCCATCGCTTATGCGGGGGACGCTCCGTTGCGACGGTTATGGCGCGTCGCAGACGGCCTTACGCCGCCCGGCTCGCACGCGAACTGCCGCTCAATCCCACGAGCGCGTCAGCGATTTCCTTCGGCGTCAGTGCCGCCGCCGCCAGGCCATTCTCGACGATCGCCTTGGGCATGCCATACACCGCGCACGTCTCGCCCAGCTGCGCCAGGATCGTGCCGCCCGCGTGAAATAGCTGCTTGCCGCCGATCGCGCCGTCATCGCCCATGCCCGTCAACTGCACCGCGAGGATGCGATCCTTGCCGCACGCAGCCGATGCAAAGAGTTCATTCACGCTGGGCTTGTACAGCGCGTTCTCCGGCTTCGCGCTCACTTCCAGCCGGAACTTGCCCGCGCTCAGGCGATGAATGCGCGAGTGCTTGCCGCCTTGCGTGATGTACGCCGTGTTGGCCTCTAGCAGGCAGTCGTTTTCCGCGTGCAGCACGCGAATCTTGCACACTTCATTCAGCCGCTCACTCATGCTCTTGGTGAACAGACTGGGCATGTGCTGTGCCACCACGATGGGCACATTGATGTTCGCAGGCAGCGCAGTCAAGATCGACTCCAGCACCGGCGGCCCGCCCGTGCTGCTGCCAATCACAATGCAATCAAAACTCTTGCCCGAGCTGTTCCACTCGCGCGATGTCGGCTTCGCCGTTGTCACCGCTGGCTTCAAGCTCGCGGCCTTCGCGCTGGGCGCAATCGCCTTCACTCGCGCGATGATGTCCGACTTGGTTTGCTCATTGCCGGCGCCGATCTGATCCGGTTCTTTGCAGATCACATCCGTCGCGCCCAGCCGCAGCGCCTTGAGCGCGTGCTGGCTGCCCGCCACCGTCAACGTGCTGCACACCAGCACTGCTGGCCGAGGTTCAGGCAGCAGCCGGATCTTGGACAGACACGTCAGCCCGTCCATCACCGGCATCTCGATGTCAAGCGTCACGACATCCGGCTTGTGCAGCGCGATCTTCTTCAGCGCATCCTCGCCGTTGTGCGCGGTATCGACGACCTCGATCGACTTGTCGCTCGACAGCAACGCTGTCAGCGCCTTGCGCATGAAGGCCGAGTCGTCGGTGATGAGTACGCGCATGGTGACACTCCCAAGTCTGAGCAGACACTCGCTCATCTGGGATATCGGTCGCGTTCCACCACCGATTCAGTCGGACCCCCAACTCCGCACCGACTTCCTGCAAGTCCCGATTTCTCCGAACTGAATACCCAGAATCAGGAGGTCGCAAACCCTGCTGCTGCTCGCGACATGACGACTACCGCACTCACAGCAACCCATGAAACAACGTGGAAAAGCCCACAGAAACCACACCTTCGCGAATGGCCGCAACCCCAAATACAAAGCAACCGTGCCCGACATGCTCATCGCATCATCACGCACGGTCGCGGGGCCGGGG
>DATGWV010000240.1:0-4514 GCA_035299305.1 Phycisphaerales bacterium
CCATCCCAGCCCGTCTTCCTCGCGCACAGCCGGGCGAGCGTACTGGCTGGGAATGTCGGGCTTGAAGCCCACCGAGTCCATGTTCGCGAGGTTGTTCGCGAAGACATCTTGGCGATACAAGGCGGTGAGCGCCCCGGCGGCGGAGATTTGCAGGCCCTGACTCACGCTTGACGCAAACGCAAATCGCGTGCCGAACCGAGAATGAACGCAGGTTGCCATCCGCCAAACCACGCCAACACTTACCCATGCTCATCGCCGATCTCGCGTCGCTCATGCAGTCGATCGCTCCGCTGGCCTACGCCGAGCCGTGGGACAAGGTGGGCCTGCTCGCGGGTGATGCCCAGCGCGAACTTCGCGGCCCGGTGCTGCTGACCATCGATCTCAACGAAGCGGTGCTTGATGAAGCTCGTCGACTCGATTGCGGCGCGATCATCGCGTACCACCCGCCGATCTTTGAACCGCTGACCAAGGTGACGAGCGCGACACCGCGCCAGCGCGTGATTCTGCGAGCGCTCGAAGCGCAGATCGCGCTCTACTCGCCCCACACCGCGCTCGACGCCATCGCCGGTGGCGTGACCGACTGGCTGTGCGAGGGGCTGTCGGGCAGCACGCAGCAGGGACGCATCGCAGGCGACTGCCGCGCGCTTGCTGCTCATGCAAGCACACATGCCACGCAGCAAGTGAAGATCGTCACGTTCGCGCAAGCCAAAGACGTGGAGATGATCCGCAACACGCTCGCAAGTGCGGGCGCAGGCCAGATCGGCGAGTATCAGGTGTGCAGTTTCGCAGTGACGGGCGAAGGCACGTTTCTGGGCAGCGACAAGAGCAACCCGACTGTCGGCCAGTCGGGCGTGGTTGAACACGTGAACGAGGTGCGTCTTGAAATGGTCTGCGGCAAGAGCGCGTTGCCGGTTGCGCTCGAGATGATCCGCAAGTTCCATCCGTACGAAGAGCCCGCGATTGATGTGTACGACCTCGTGCCGCAGCCGCGCCGCACGGTGGGCAGTGGCCGCAAACTCACGCTCGACAAACCCGTGACCGTGCGCGAGCTGGCCGAGCGACTCAAGACGTTCATCGGCGCCAAGAACGTGCGCTACGCGCTGGTGAGCGATGTCGATAAGCCCGTGCGCGTGGTGGGGGTGGTGCCCGGCAGCGGCGAAAGCCTGAGCAAACTCGCGCGCAGCGAAGGCTGCGAGTGCTTCGTCACGGGCGAGATGAAACACCACGAAGTCCTCGGCGCGCTCAACGCCGGCATGCACGTCATCTTGGGCGGCCACACCAGCACCGAACGCGGCTACCTGCCGCGACTGAAAGCGAAGATGGAGGCCGCCGCGACCCAGCGAGGTTTGACGGGCCTGCGCGTGGTGCAGAGCGTGGTGGACAAGACGCCCTTGGAAACGCTGTGAATGAAAAACCCGAGCGATGTCGCTCGGGTTCGCTGTCAACTGATCACGTATTCGCTTACGGCTTGACGCCAAGCACCGCCGCGCGAGTCTCATACTCACGCTGCACCGCCGCAACGAACGTTTCGAGCTTGATCGCGCCCAGATCCTTCTCTTCGCCGCGAGCGCGAAGGCTGATGGTGCCGTTCTCCGCGTCGCGAGGACCGACGATCGCGAGATACGGAATGCGCTGCTCCGCCGCGGCTTTGATTTTGCCTTGCACGCGGTCGTTGCTGGTATCAACTTCCGCGCGAATGCCCGCAGCCTTGAGCGCGGCGTATACCTTGTTCGCGTAGTCGTTGGTCTTCTCGCTGATGGGCAGCACGCGCACCTGCTCGGGGCTCAGCCACAGCGGGAACGCGCCAGCGAAGTGCTCGATGAGCACGCCGCAGAAGCGCTCCATGCTGCCGAAGGGCGCGCGGTGAATGACCACGGGGCGCTTCTTGCTGTTGTCAGGCCCGATGTACGACAGGTCGAAGCGAATCGCCATGTTGTAATCGACCTGCACCGTGCCAAGCTGCCATTCGCGACCGATGACGTCCTTCACGACAAAGTCGATCTTGGGGCCGTAGAACGCCGCTTCGCCCGGTTCTTCGCTGAATGGGACGCCCAGACTCTTGGCCGCGTCGCGGCACGCCGCTTCGGCCTTGTCCCAGTTTTCCTTCGTGCCGGTGTACTTGTTGCTGTCAGGGTCGCGCAGGCCCACGCGCACGCGGTAGTCCTTCATGCCGAGGGTCCCGAAGATGATCTTCACGAGTTCAAGGCAGCCCTGAATCTCGCCCGGCACTTGCTCTTCGGTGCAGAACAAGTGCGCGTCGTCCTGCGTGAAGCCGCGCACGCGGGTCATGCCGTTGAGTTCGCCGCTTTGCTCCCAGCGATACACGGTGCCGAACTCCGCGAGGCGCACGGGCATGGTGCGATAGGAGTGGGGCGAACTCGCGAAGATCTTCGCGTGGTGCGGGCAGTTCATGGGTTTGAGCATGAAGCCTTCGAGCAGTTGGTTGTCGGGCAGAACGCGCGACTTCTCGATAGTTTCCTTGCCCGTGCGCTCGTTGATGCCCTTGGCGAGGCGCTCACTGACGCCTTCGACGCGGTGGATCATCTCCGAACATGAGCAACCCGCCGCCGACAGTTGCTCCAGCGCATCGCGCTCGATGATCGGGCTGAACTGGCTTTCCTTGTAATACGGGAAGTGGCCGCTGGTCTTGTACAACTCGAGCCGGCCGATGTGGGGCGTAAAGACTTCGGTGTAGCCCTGCTTGCGCAGCTCCGCGGCGATGAACTGCTGAAGTTCCTTGCGGATGATCGAGCCGTTCGGGGTCCACAGAATGAGCCCCTGGCCCACGTCTTCGTCGATGTGGAACAGATGCAGCGCCTTGCCGATCTTGCGGTGATCGCGCTCCGCCGCTTCTTCGCGCTGCTTGATGTACGCGTCAAGATCAGCCTGACTCGCGAACGCAGTGCCGTACACGCGAATGAGCCGATCGCTGGTTTCATCGCCGTGCCAATACGCGCTCGCGAGGCTCATGACCTTCACCGCGCCAATACGCGCGGTGCTGGGCACGTGCGGCCCGCGGCACAAATCTTCCCAGTTCTTGCCGGGAGTGCCAGTGGCGTAGAACGACAGACTGGTGGACCGCCCCTCCGGGGCGGGCGCAGTCCCTTCGCTGAAAGCCGCCTTCTTGCCCTTGTACACGCTGCTGGGCACGCCCAGCGCACGCTCGGCGTTGTCGACCTTGTACTTGTTGCCCTCAGCTTGCAGTTTCTTCAGGCCTTCGCCGCTCGCGACTTCATAGCGAGTGAACGGCCGATCCTCTTTCAGAATCTCCGCAATGCGCTTGTCAATCGCCGCGAACTCATCGCTGCTGAACTTCTTGCCCGCAGGCACGAACATGTCGTAGAAAAAGCCGGTATCAGTCGGCGGACCGTACGCGAGTTGCACGTCCTTGCCCACGACATCCTGAATCGCCTCGGCCATCACGTGAGCCGCGCTATGGCGAATGAGATACAGCGCATCCGCGCTCGCCGCCTGCCCGGCCTTGGGCGCGGTCACGATGGCGATGTTCACATCGCGATCAATGACATGCGACAGATCGCGCAGCTCGCCGTCCACCTTCACGCCCAGCGCGGCTTTCGCGAGACCGCTGCCGATGCTGGCAGCAACCTCGAGGCCGGTCACGGGTTTGTCAAAGGACTTGGTTTTGCCGTCGGGAAGGGTGATGGTGGGCATAAGAAGCAATCCAATTCTGCAGACGGGCCGAAGGGCCACAGTCACTGGGGACGAGGAATCTCAGGGACATCCAGAAGATCACCGTAAACAATCGCTCCATCGCTTTCGAGCGGACTGTAAAGCAGGAACTTCACTTCCGTGGGGGGCGAACTCGCGAGCACCAGCTCGCGCAGTTGATCAGCTTGGGTCTGACTGGAAACGACGCCATGCACTGTCATGCAGCCGCAGTGGCCGGCGGTGTAAGCCTGCATCTCGACACTCGCATACTCCGGCATCGATTCAACTTGCACCAGCTTCGTCGTGATGTGTTTCTCAACTGCGCGCATGTTCCAGCTTTGCTTGAAGCCGTTGCAGTCAGTCGCGACCACGTATGCCCCAAACGCAAAGACAATCGGAACAGCGCACAGCAAAGTCGAGCGCGTCACTCGTTTCCACGAGAACGGCTGGGGGTCTGCACGGGAGTTGGCTGCGTCTTCGTTCATCACATCGAACTCACTCAGTGATTCGATCCGCCGTCGGAAGGGGCGTAGAGGCGAAGCGCTTCACAGGTTGGGCAGCGATAGGCAACCACCTTGTACCCCTCGCGCCGCTGCGCGCCTTTGGCTTCGCCAGAGAAGAAGCCAGGCTCGGGGTCACCAGGCGACCAGCGCGGCAGATTGAGCGTGCTGTAGTGCCCCAGTTCCGTCATGAATCCACGGATCATCTCGACATTGCACACCAGACACACAGGTTTCGCCGCCATAAACACTGCCTTTCCCGAATGCCTACTGCCTGCTCCCCAAGAAAAAACCCGGCGATTCTTCGCCGGGTTCTTGGTTCATGCTGAAACCGCACGCGTCACC
>DATGWV010000241.1:0-10900 GCA_035299305.1 Phycisphaerales bacterium
CCCGCAGCGTCTTGTGCGTCGTCGTCGTCACCACATGGCAGTGGGGGAAGGGCGACGGATGCACCCCGCTCGCAACCAGCCCCGCGATGTGCGCGATGTCCGCATGCAGCATCACGCCCACCTTGTCCGCGATCGCGCGGAACCGCGCGAAGTCAATCACGCGCGGATACGCGCTGTACCCGCACATCAGCAGCTTGAACTTGTCGCCATGCTGCTGCTTGGCTTCCAAACACACCCGCTCCACCGCGTCGTAATCAATCCGCTCGTGGTTCTTCGACGCCGCGTCATACGTCAGCGGATAGTGCACCGCGCTGAACCACTTCCCGCTCATGTTGATCTTGAGCCCATGCGTCAAGTGCCCGCCATCCGCCAGCACCAGACTCGCAAACACATCGCCCGGATTCAGATACGCGAAGAACAACGCCTGATTCGCCGTCGCCCCGCTGTGCGGCTGCACATTCGCGAACTTGCAGTTGAACAGCTTGCACGCCCGCTCAATCGCGTGGCGCTCAATCCCATCATGATGCACGCACCCGCCGTAATACCGCGCGCCCGGATACCCCTCCGCATACTTGTTCGTCAGGCACGTCCCCATCGCATGCATCACCGGCGCGGAAACATGGTTCTCGCTCGCAATCAGCTCAATCGTCGTCGCCTGCCGCTGCGCCTCAAGGTGCAGCAGTTCCCCCAGCGCCGGATCAGCCTTCTGAAGTTCCGAAATCGTGCCCGCCGTGATCGCATCATGTGCCATGCCGCACTGTATTCGCCGGTGTGCGTCCTGCTCAACGCCGGTGCCACAGGCTTTCCTCTGTCTGGCTCCTCACCACCCCGGCACAAACGAGAAATCTAAGTTCAGCGACATCGCAAACCCCTGCACAATCAATGTCGGCACCATCACCGCCGCCAAGGCCTGCTTCCAATCAGGCATCCTGAACCCGATCTTGAACGCGCAGCCCCACCACACGACAAACCACACCATCAGAACGAACCACCATGCCTGCTCACCCTCGCCCCAGCTCCACCGCGGCGCATCAATGGGATTCAATCGCCGCAGCAGTCGGTTGAACCCCCAGCCACCGATACACATATCAACGCCCAGTACGATCACGCCAAATACCGCCGTCCACATGACCGGTGCCATCGCATACACAGCCGCCCGCGCGATGTGCCGCGCTCGCACCTTCGACTGCGCCCTCGTGAACGGCAGTGCCAGCAGCATCACGGGAGGCATAATCAGTCCGCACGCCGCGACCGGAATCCACGCCACGCCATAGAGCGGCGAAGCTGCTTTGACGATCGACGTCACTGTCATCGCATAGAAACGCTCCGTCGCATACCCGACCTCGTCCCACATCGACGAGCCGAAGACCGGCCCATACATCCGCCACCGCTGATTGACGAGCAACGCTGTCAGCACGAGCAACACGCATGCGATTGCATGCACACTCGCCACGCCGACCGCGCAGGCAAACACCCATCGCCGTAGCCGCCTCCCGTCAAAGGCCGTCTCCATCCGCACGTCATGCCAAAACGACCAAGGTCGCAGCGCACGCCACGCCGTCCGCCACGAACTCCACCGCTTCCGAGGCGGCCGTTCCGTCTCCACAAACCACCGCAGTGCAATCAACTCCGGCCGCATCACCAGCCGCCACTCCACCCGCAGCCCGCACTCACTGCACGTCCCCTCCAACGGACAACACGCCCCGTCTACATCATCCCCCCGCGCATGCCACGTCGCCACCTGCCCCCGCAAGTCATACCCACACCTCGGACAACTCGGCACATGCTCCACCCCAACACAATACCACACATCCTCACTTGATGCCTCGATGCCCAATGCCTTGATGCCTACCCCACATCACCCACGTTCCCCCAAAGCCACTCCCCTTCGCGCAACGCCTTCCACGAATCACGAATCACGAATCCCGAATCACGAGCCCACCCCCTCCGCTCTCCGTTCTCCGTTCTCCGCTCTCTGCTCTCCGTTCTCCTCTCTCCACTCTCAAAATCTTCCCCCTACTCACCGCCCTTGTGCGCCCATTCCCAGTCACTCCGAAACTTTCCCCTTGCATCCCACGCCCCCTTCCGCGAAAATTCCCCCGGTCGCCGCGCAGCGCGACGATCACATCACTCCGCGTCGCTTCTGCGGCGGCGAGGCGTCGGTGACAAACGCGAAGGTCGGTGGACGAAAGGCCAGGGATGAATCAATCCGGAAGTCGTGCGTCCTAATTCCAACGTCAAGTCACACGCCGCCCGCGCCCGATGATCCAGCGCCGCGCGACTTGTGATCGCCCCGCCGCCAAGCGCCACGGTCTGGAGCCATCGACATTCGCATTCGCTCCGCATCCGTGCTGACAACACGAATGCCGAATCACGAATGCCCAATGCCGATACCGCGGATCACGCCGCGATGCTTCGCGCAAGCGAAGCAAGCCCCAGCCCGCCAATCCGGTGCCGGTCCGCAGATGGGACGAGTTGCGCGCAACCCGCCCCAGCGATCATCCCACGCACGCGGAAAGAAAGCACATCACGCTCACAACCAACTCGCCAAAGCGCGAGCGTTGTTGCATTACGCCAGCCGCCCGCGATCCAGAGCTTCTTTGCACACCTGCAAAAGCCGCTCGCGCGTCGCCTCGTTGTTCCCCGCCTTCACCCGCACCGACACGCGCCACCGCTGTCGCGCGTCATCCACCTCGTGCAGCATCGCCGTCGGCAGCGATCCCTCCACCCGCCCGCGCACGCTTGCCGCCGCTTGCGTCAGCGTGTCGCGCACCATGTCAATGCTCGCCGCGTGCGCCGCCGCGAGTGAAATACTCACCACGCTCGCCTGCTCATGCGAGAGATTCTCGACCGCGCCCGCCAGCACCAGCGAATTGGGCACCACCACATGCCGCGCATCGCCGCATCGCAGCCGCGTCGCAAACAGCGTGACCGACTCGACCGTCCCCGTGTGCGCGCCGATGTGCACGTAGTCACCCGCCTCGTACGGCCGCGTCACCTGCAGCGCGAGGCCCGCCGCGATGTTCGCCAGCGTGTTCTGCAACGCAAATCCAGCCGCCAGTCCCGCCGCTATGCCGGCGGCGAGTCCGACGCTTCCCAAGACTGCGACAAAGCTCGCCGTGTTGATCCCGAAAATCCCCAGCGCGACAAATCCCGCGATGATCAAAATCGCATACCGCGCCACACGCGAAAACACGCGCGACAAACTCGAGTCCACGCGTGCCTGCGCCATGCTGCGCTCAATGAGCGCGGAAATCCATCGCGCCACCAGCCACGCCACCGCCATGAACAGCACAACCTTCAGCGCGGGCACGCCGTACTCGGTCGCGCGTTCGCTCCACGTGTGAATCGTGCTTTGCTGCGGCGGGATCTGCATGTCCTTTCATCGGGCCGCGCACCGCGCGGAGCAAAAAAGAACCCGGCCCCGCAACGAGCGCGGGGCCGGGGTGACACGCGCGTGCCGGGTGGGGGGCGGCCGGCGACGCTGCGCATCGATCTGTGGCGTTCGCGCCATGCGGAGCGCGAACGCGAAGGAGGAAATCGCGCGGCCTCGCATGTCTGCAAGGCCGCGCCACTGCGTCGTGACCAAGGGGGGAAGTCACGACGAGTGAGAGGGGGGCTTGGATGTGTCCGGAGCTCGCACATGCTGGGGCGAGCGACGCGGAAGTGAACAGCCGAATCGATGCGTGATGCACACACACGTCACGCCAAGGCCGCATCCAACCCCGCGCTAGCTGCGCGAAGGTGACGCATGTATGAAAGGTGCATCAGAAGAAACGACTGGTAGAGAAACGCCTGATACTGAAGAACTCACATCAGGCGGTCATGAGTTTGCGAACCGCCACGCCCATGCGCAGCATGTAGACCACTGCAACGACCGCGGCCAGGCTGACGAGTGCCATGAGGGCGCTCGCGGCCATCATGGTGCCGGTCGCGACGGGCGAGACCGGTTCGAGCTTGGCTTGCATCGCCGCGTGCACCTGTTCCTGCTGACTGACAGGGACGAGGGCCTTGAGCAATGCGGTCTGACCCCAGATGACGCCGATTACGGCGGCAAAGAGGCACCAGTGCCGAGCGATCATCTTCCACCGTGCCACGCTGCTGCGCCCCTGGAAGAGCCGGATGAGCTCGTGGAAGGGCATCCACAACGAAAGCAGAAGATAGAACATCCCACCAACACCAGTTCCCGGAAGACCGGCAAACATAAGAAGCCTTTCACAAATTCCGGGCAGTTAGTATACGACAACTTCGCCCGGCTAGTTCCAACACAATCATCACTTTTGGTTAATCTTGTAGGTAATCCCAATCTCGTGGGACATAACTTCAAGAGTCGCAAATAATTACGCGTCAGCCGTGGCCCTTCTCAAAAACCAGCAGCGGCTTGTTCGCGACGAATTCCTTCCAGAACGCGCGAATGACGAAGACCGCGTTCACGAAGCGGAGCACGAAGAAGCCGGGCAGACTCGCGAGTGCACGACCGAGCTCGCCGCGTTGAATGGCTTTGTAGAGGACAGGCACCGCGACCGTGGGGATATCGATGAGGTATCCCACAAGAAAGAGGGGGTGAACGAAAATCGCCAAAAGAGGCAGAAGAATGAAGAATCCGAGCACCGCCATGATGGCGTCCCACGTCGCAACGGCGACCATGGTGCGGAGGAAGGGCACTTCGAGCACTTCCTTCCAGTGGACCTTGACGCACTGGGCGAAACCGTGGCTCCAGCGGTTGAGCTGCTTGCTGATGAAGTGGTAGTTGTGCGGCTCGACTGGGTAGCAGACGGCATCTTCGGCGAAGCGCACGCTCTTGTTCAGCATGTAGACTGACCATGTAAGGTCCATGTCTTCGCCGACGGTTCGCGTGCTCCAGCCGCCAACTTGCCTCAGAATGTCGGTGCGATATGCACTGAAGCAGCCCGACGCGATCAGCGGACGGTCGTAGTAGTCTTGGACCGGCTTGTAGAAAGTGAAAGCGTACAAATATTCAATGTACCGGCCGCGCTCCCACATCGTGCGGACGTTGCGCGGAATGACCATGCCGCACACGGCGGCGATGTTGCTTTCGCCATTTTCATCGACAGCAGTCTTGTCGTCGAAGACGCGCATGAGTTTCTCGATGGCGTCGTGCGCCAGCGTGGTGTCGGCGTCGATGGCGAGGGTGTACTCGCAGGTGATGTGCGGCAGCGCGAAGTTCAGCGCGGTGGCCTTGCTGCCGCAGTTCTTGGGCGGGCGCATCACTGACACGCCGAACGATCGCGCGACTTCGCCCGTGTTGTCGGTGGAGCAGTCATCGATGACGATGATCTGATCGACGGGCACGGACTGTTCGAGGACGGATTTGATGGTCTCGCCCACGAACTTGCCTTCGTTGTACGCGGGGATCAATACCGCAAGGCCACCCTTGATGGCTTTGCCCTGGCGGATCGCGGGATCGATGGCTGGCGGTTGCTTGACCAGCGCGCCATCGCGCGTGGGGCGCACGACTTCAGTGACTCTGTCTGTCCATTCCCCGACGACCGAGGAAACTTTATTGAGCGTTGCACGAGGCATACGAGTTACCAACGAAACCGTCTCGCCGTTGCACAACTTCGGCGGACGCCGCGTGGTCGCGTCGCTCGCCGATGACACCGGCCCGAGGTCATCGCAAAGCGAATCGCGGGGGTCGGCGAAAACCCGGCGCGCGGAGGCGGCGGGCGTTGAGTTGTTTCTGGGATGGCGGTTCGACCTGCCAGTGGAGCGTGCGGTTGGCAGCAAGAGGTCGAGTGTCTCCGGTCCTTCGATCGCCTTCCCGTTCAGAGAGCGGGGAGCGATCGGCTCGTTGGACCAGAGACGCGGCTGGGCATGGAGGCCCAACGGGGGACGTCTCGCTGGCAAACCCTTCAGCACGCCGTGGATCACTGCGTCACCCTGGGCATCTTGTCTTGCGACGAGCAGCCCTGTCCTGACGCTGTTGCGGCACGCTGAGTCCCGAAGATCACAAGCCCGCGGGACACAGAAACGTATCGGCATGGTGCGGCAAGTCAAGTGATTGCCAACTTCGCGGACGGTGCGGAAGGGCATCAATCCCCGGGTCTCGGGGCGCAAGAAGGGGGCGTTGGGGCCGGATAAGCTGGGGTGTGGAACGGACACTTTGAGGGTGAGCGAAGAATCAGGCAGGACCGAACCAGCGTTCTCGCCGATCTGTAATAACGCTCGCGCGGGCGGCTGGCGAGAGGTGCGATGCACTTCTGCGGCTCTGGCCGCTAGGATGTTGTCTCGGCGAGATTTACGCCGCGGACCAAGAGGAAGGAAACTCGCTTTATGTGCGGCATCGTCGCCTACGTCGGTTCGAAGAACTGCCAGAACATCCTGCTCGAGGGCATCAAGCGGCTGGAGTATCGCGGGTATGACTCGTCGGGGCTGGCGATGCTGCACAACGGCAAGCTGCAGGTGGTGCGTGCGGTGGGGCGCGTGGCGAACCTCGAAGACAAGCTGGAGAGCATGGGCGGCCTGCCCGGCACGGTGGGGTTGGTGCATACGCGCTGGGCGACGCACGGCGGCGTGACGGAGTTCAACGCGCACCCGC
Source organism: Phycisphaerales bacterium (assembly GCA_035299305.1). Classification (GTDB taxonomy): domain Bacteria; phylum Planctomycetota; class Phycisphaerae; order Phycisphaerales; family UBA1924; genus BJHL01. The sequence continues at coordinate 6,560 of DATGWV010000241.1, forward strand.
ACCGCGACGACAAGGTCGGCATCGCGGTGGTGCACAACGGCATTATCGAAAACTACGCGGCGCTCAAGACGCTGCTGGAAGAGAAGGGTCACAAGTTCAGCAGTCAGACCGACACGGAAGTGCTGGCGATGCTGATCGGCGAGCTGTACGAAGGCGACTTGGAAGCGGCGGTGCAAGCCGCGCTGCGCGAGGTGACGGGGGCGTATGCGATTGCAGTGATTTGCGAGCGCGAGCCGGACACGCTGGTTGTGGCGCGCAAGGGCAGCCCGCTGATGGTGGGCGTGGGCAACGGCGAGTATGTGGTTGCGAGCGATGGCGCGGCGATCATCAGTCACACGAGCCAGGCGATCATGCTCGACGATTACAACGTCGTGAAGATGACGTCCAAGGGCTTCCGCACGAGCACGATTCACAATGTGCCGGTCACGCACAAGATTCAGCAGCTGGAACTCGAGCTTGAAGAGATTGAACTGGGCGCGTTCAGCCACTTCATGCAGAAGGAAATCTTCGAGCAGCCCAAGGCGCTGCGGAACACGTTCCGCGGGCGCTTCAACAGCGATGAAGGCAAAGTGATTCTGGGCGGCCTGGCTGACCACGCGAAGGAACTGGTGAAGGCGAAGAAGGTGGTGATGCTGGGGCAGGGGACTGCGCTGCACGCCGCGATGATCGGGCGGTACTTGTTTGAGGATCTGGCGAAGATTCCGAGCACGAGCGAGTTCGCGAGCGAGTTTCGGTATCGCAATCCGATCATCGAAGAGAACACGGTCGCGATTGCGGTTTCACAGAGCGGCGAGACGGCGGACACGCTGGCGGCGCTGGTGGAAGCGAAGGATCGCGGCGCGGTGACGCTGGGTGTGATCAATGTCGTGGGCAGCACGATGGCGCGCGAGACGGACGCGGGCGTGTATCTGCGCGTGGGGCCGGAGATCGGCGTCGCGAGCACGAAGGCGTTTGTGGGTCAAGTCGCGGTGCTGACGATGATGGCGATGTGGATGGGCCGGCGGCGGTTCATGGGGGCGCATGAGTGCGGCGATCTGCTGCGGCAACTGAACACGATCCCTGACAAGATGGAGCAGATTCTGTCGCTGGATGCGCAGGTGAAGAAGATCACCGAGAAGTACATTGAGCGCGAGAACTGGCTGTTCCTGGGTCGCGGGTACAACTATCCGACGGCGATGGAAGGCGCGCTGAAGCTGAAGGAAATCAGCTATATTCACGCGGAAGGCATGCCGGCGGCGGAGATGAAGCACGGGCCGATCGCGCTGATCAATGAAGGCATGCCGGCGGTGTTCATCGCGAACCGCGGCAAGCAGTATGAGAAGGTGATGAGCAACATTCAGGAAGTGCGAGCGCGCGGCGGGCACGTGATCGCGATCGCGACGGAAGGCGACAATGAGATCAAGCACTACGCCGAGGATGTGATGTACATTCCGGATATTCCTGAGTGCCTGAGCCCGCTGCTGGCGGTGGTGCCGATGCAGATGATGGCGTATCACGCGGCGGTGCTTCGCGGGCATGACGTGGACAAGCCGAGGAATTTGGCGAAGAGTGTGACGGTGGAGTGAGGACGCGACGGTCGAGATCGCGAAAGTGATGAGTTTGATGACGCCGCGTGGAAGCACGCGGCGTTTTTTTATGAGAGCGCGTTCGCGAGAATGATTGCGAGGATGACCACTAGGACACAGATGCCGATTATCACTGCGCCTAGAGGCAGGCCGCTCATTTGCTCGGATGCACTGGGAGGTAGCGATGGAGGCGGGGGTGCGACGAAAGGTTTGAAGTCGGCTTTGACCAGTCCAGGTACCGCGCAGTCAGGGCGATAGAACTCAAACTGGATGATGGGAACGAGGTTGCCATCTCGCGCCGTCCAGATTTTCTTGATTCTCGCTTTGTACGGATGGTTGCGATCAAGAAAGTCAGCGACGTCCGATGCATCGTCTTCGGGTACGTAGCCGAGACAGACGCCTTTGTCGTCAACAACCGCGACTGCGTTTGCGCTGTAGCGGTTGCCTCGCTCACGAATGAGGAAGACTGGCGTGGAGGGAGTCAAGCGAGTTGAGATGTACGCGTGGCGGTTCTCGTAGCGAGTGCCGGCGACGTAGGTCTCGAACTCGTCGAGCGGCTCATTACGCTCTGCTTCGGCACGGGCTTCTTCGGCCTCGCGACGACGAACTTCCTGAGCAAAGAGCTTTTCGTCCTTCTTGGCCTGTTGGCGACGGAACTTGGCGATCGCGCGATCTTCCGGCGGAAGCACCGACTCGATGGTTTTGAATACGAACTCACGCTCGTCGTGGGTCAGCTTGCCGTCTTCACATACGTGTTGGATGACAGCGGCGAGTTTCCGAACTGGCGGTATGTTGGACTCATGCACATGCGAGGCCCACTCTTGGAGAGCTCTTATCTCGTGGTCGCTGATTTTTCCGTCCGCGGTTATCTCTTTGAGCAGGAGTAGCAACTCCATGCCTTCTTCGGATTCGGTGAAATGCTTGGTTGATGAACTCGCACGACTCATATGGACGAGTTTACCCGAACGACGAGATGGGTCATGAGCGATTATGCGACCGAAACCAGTGCGCGGTGTTGAGCGAAGTGGTGGTCATGCCCACGGTTCGCATGCTGGAGACTTCGATTTGGGTTCCTCGCACGCGGGAGGAGCTGTTTCCGTTTTTCGCCGATGCGGCGAATTTGAATGTGTTGACGCCGCCTTGGCTCGACTTCAAGATCGTCACGCCCTTGCCCATCGACATGAAGCAGGGGGTGCTGATTGACTATCGCATCGGGCTCAAGGGCGTGCCGATGAAGTGGCGGACGCTGATTTCGGCGTGGGAGCCGCCGGTGCGATTTGTGGATGAGCAGATTCGCGGGCCGTACAGCCTGTGGCGGCATGAGCATATTTTCGAGCCGGATCGCGGCGGGACGAACTGCATTGATCGCGTGAGCTACAGCCACTGGGGCGGGCCGATTGCGGAGAAGCTGCTGGTGCGGCCTGATCTGGAGCGGATTTTCGCGTATCGGCGCGAGAAGATGGCGGAGTTGTTTGGGAAGGCGGCTGTGAAGGCGTGAGCGGTTACGCTGGTGCATGCGCACGGTGTATCAGAAACTGAAGCCGCGGCAGACGACGCGACACACGGTGACGATGCCAGCAGTTTCCTCTCCGGTACCGATGCCGCTGCCTCGTTCGGCTGCGGTTTTGTGTGCACGATGTCGGCGCGAGGCCACGTTTTACACAGCGGCGGCGACGTGGTGCCACCCGATGGATGCGCAGAGCGAAGCAGCGTGGCGGCATCGCGTGGTAGTGGAGCCGAGGGGCGATGACTGTTCCACGGTGTGGTACTTCCCGCACATTGTGCCGCCCGGCACGAAGGGCGCGGGTTCTTCCTTCCTGGTGTATCGCCATTACTTTCAGGGCGACGTCGGAGTCGTCGAGTGCGCGACGTGCGGCACACAGCGGCGGCATGAACTGCGGTGGCCGCGTGACGCGTTTTACCGCGTCAGTGTCGGGCGAGCGACGTTGTGGGCCGCGGATCGTGCGGACATGGTTGAGTTGCGAGCGTACATAGCAAGCTCCGATCGACGGCAGATGTATCGCAGCGGCGTGGCGCACTGGGCGACTCGATATTTGCCGCGTGATGTGATTGTGGCGAAGAACCGTGAGCGCGTGGTCGCAGCGGTTGACACGCTGCTTGCGCGGACGTGAGGAGGCTCTACGATGCTGCGTGAGTGACACGCTGCCTATTTCGGAGACGTTTTTTTCGGTGCAGGGGGAGGGGAAGCTCACCGGGGTGCCGAGTTTTTTTGTGCGGTTGTCGGGGTGCAACTTGCGGTGCCGGTGGTGTGACACGCCTTATGCGAGTTGGAAGCCGGAGGGCACGCCGCGTGATTTGGCGGGGTTGGTGCGCGAGGCGGAGGCGACGGGGGCGCGGCATGTGGTGATTACGGGCGGGGAGCCGTTCATCTTCAAGCGGCTGGGGGAACTTTGCGAGGCGTTCAAGCACGCGGGGATGCACATCACGATTGAGACGGCGGGCACGGTGTTTGAACCGGTGGCGTGTGACTTGATCAGCATCAGTCCGAAGCTGGCCAATAGCACGCCTTGGAACGATGCGCGCGATGCGGATGGAACGTGGGCGAAGCGGCACGAGGAGCGGCGGATCAATGTGACTGCGCTGAATGCGCTGCTGGCGAAGTACGCGGAGAAGCAACTGAAGTTTGTGGTGCAGAGCGAGGCGGATGTGGCGGAGATTGATGGGTTGCTCTCGCAACTGCATGGGTGGAGTCGGGACGATGTGCTGCTGATGCCGGAAGGTGTGATCGCGCCGACGCAGGAGGTGCGAAAGTGGG
>DATGWV010000242.1:0-3016 GCA_035299305.1 Phycisphaerales bacterium
TCCATGCCCGTCCCCACCGCCGCCACTTCGCCCGATTCCGATCTCCCGCTCCCCACACTCTCCGCCGCACCCGATCCCGCCCCCAAGCGCCCGCTCGGCAAACACGTCATCCGCCCGCGCGACAACGTCGAACCCCTCTCCCTCGCCGACGATCCACCGATCAAGCGCCACGAAAGAGGCCACTAATCACACCTAAGCCATCAACGCACGGCACGTCACGCCCTCACTTCATACACTTACTCGTGCCCGCTCCACAAGCTTCCACCACCAAAGGCAAAGTCCTCGTCGCCATGTCAGGCGGCGTCGATTCCTCCGTCGCCGCGGCCCTCCTCCAGCAACAGGGCTACGAAGTCGTCGGCTGCTTCATGCGCCTGGGCTCACCCGGCGAAACCCTCGACGAGTTGATGCCCTACGAGCAAGCCTGCGAACTCAACAACCAACCCAACAACAACTCGCCCAGCAAAACCATCAAAATCGGCCACCAAGGCTGCTGCTCCATCAACGACGCCGCTGACGCGCGCCTCGTCGCCGCGCAACTCGGCATCCCCTTCTACGTCTGCAACTTCAAGAAAGACTTCGGCCGCATCATCGACTACTTCGTCGACGAATACGCCAACGGCCGCACGCCCAACCCCTGCGTCCGCTGCAACGACTGGCTCAAGTTCGGCAAGCTCCACGAATACGCCAAGCAAATCGGCGCCGACTTCGTCGCGAGCGGCCACTACGCCCGCATCGAACACCACGCAGACGGCACCCCGCGCCTCTACCGAGGCCTCGACGCCAGCAAAGACCAAAGCTACGTCCTCTTCGGCGCACCGCGCGAACGCCTCGCCGAAATGATGCTGCCCATCGGCGGCCTTCACAAAACCCGCGTGCGCGAACTCGCCCGCGAGTTCAACCTCCCCGTCTTCGACAAGCCCGACAGCCAGGAAATCTGCTTCGTTCCCGACAACGACTACGCGGGCCTCGTCGCCAAGAAACGTCCCGACGTCGTCAAGCCCGGCAACGTCATCGACCGCGAAGGCAACGTCGTGGGCGAGCACGATGGCCAGCACCACTTCACCATTGGCCAGCGCCGGGGACTCAGCGTCGCGCTGGGCTATCGCATCTACGTCACGCACAAAGACCCCACCACCAACACCGTCACCGTCGGCACCGAAGACGATCTCCAATCAACCGGCTGCACCGTCGCCGAAGCGAACTGGCTCATCGAGCCGCCCGCGCACGCACGCCGCGTCTTCGCCAAATACCGCTACAACTCCCCCGCCGTCCCCGCCACCGTGACGCTTCTGCCCGACGCAACAACCCCGGGCCCCTCAGGCCGCACCGGCATGTTCGGCGTCACCTTCGACAACAAACAAACCGCCGTCGCCCCAGGCCAAGCCGTCGTCCTCTTCGATCACGACGACCCCAACTGGATCCTCGCCGGCGGCTGGATCGCCCAAGCAGTCAAGTAAGTCAATTCCGCGTGCACCCGTGCCACCGACCGCCGGCTCTGCGGCGGTCGGTGCTGACTTCCCACATGCGCCCCATTCTCCCACGCCTCAACCCACACTGCACATTCACACGCACTCCCTACGCTGCCCCATGCAGCCCGCAACCCTTCTCTTCACCCTGCTTATCACGCTCGCATCACTCATCGCGCCCCTCTCCGCGCGAGCCCAGCAGCAACCTCCCACCGCGCCAGTCAAGTTCTCCACCAACACCGGCCCCCTCCGCATTGGCATCATCGGCCTCGTGCACGGCCACGTCGAAGGCCTCCTCTGGCAAGCCTCGCAGCGCAGCGACATCACCATCGTCGGCATCGCCGAACCCAACCGCGCGCTCTTTGACCGCCTCGCCGCCAAATACAAACTCGACGCCTCGCTCTACCACGCCGACACCGAAGCCATGCTCGACGCCGCCAAGCCCGAAGCCGTCAGCGTCATGACCTCCATCGCCGACCACCTCGCCGCCGTCGAAGCCTGCGCCCCGCGCGGCGTGCACATGCTCCTCGAAAAACCTCTCGCCTACACCAAAGTGGATGCTGATCGCATCGCAACCCTCGCGCGCGACAATCGCGTCCTCGCGCTCACCAACTTCGAGACAAGTTGGTACGCCTCCGTCCGCGAAGCCAAGCGCCTCGTCGATGAAGGCACCCGCGCTCCCATCCGCCGCATGATCTTCCGCCACGGCCACAAAGGCCCCAAGGAAATCGGCTGTTCGCCCGAGTTCCTCGCATGGCTCACCGATCCCGCCGAAAACGGCGGCGGCGCAGTCGTCGACTTCGGCTGCTACGGCGCAGTCCTCGCAACGTGGCTCATGCAAGGCAAGCGCCCCACATCCATCACTGCCAGCATCACCACGCTCAAGCCCGACACCTACCCGCGCGTGGACGACGACGCGACCATCATCCTCACCTACCCCACCGCCACCGCCGTCATTCAAGCCTCATGGGCATGGACGCACGACAACAAAGAGATGGACCTCCACACCGAACGCGGCTCCATCCACGCTGGCAAATGGGACGATCTCCACGTGCGCGATGAAAACGGCCCGCTCATCGCACGCACACCGCAAGCAAAACCCGCACACCTCGAGAACGAATGGACCTATCTCCGCAACGTCGTGCGAGGCGAGTGCGAAGTCGATCCACTTTCAAGCCTTGAATACAACGTCATCGTCGCAGAGATTCTCGACGCTGCGCGCAATGCCTCCCGCTGACGCATTCACACAATCCTCAACCACAGCACCCAACCCGGGCACGGACGCACACGCCGCTTCTGCTACGCTGCATCAAAGGAGATTTCACATGCCCGCACGCACCGCTCTCGCTCGTTGGTCCGGCAACCTCACCGAAGGCAAAGGTCACATCACCACCCAAAGCGGCACGCTCGACGCGCCCTACGACTTCCGCATGCGCACCGGCGAACCCGGCGCAGGCAAAGGCACCAACCCCGAAGAACTCATCGCCGCCGCCCACGCCGGCTGCTTCACGATGCAACTCTCCGCGCTCCTCGCCGCCGCCGGCCACCCC
>DATGWV010000243.1:0-5507 GCA_035299305.1 Phycisphaerales bacterium
CATCCCGCCCGTTGTGCGCTTGAGTTTCTTGCCAGGCAGGGCCGAGTTCAGTTCTCGTCCGAACTCTTGTGGAGACAATGTGCCGTCCAGGTGCTCCTGGCTTGCCCAAGTCTTGTAAGCCCTGTGGAGGTCGTCGAACAGAACTCGGGACTCGGGAACTCTGCTGCATCTCTCGCTCAAAAAGATCGCAACAGGCGAAGCCGCGAGTTTCATGCAGCGAACGGTGTCAAGCCTCCGTATCCACAACCCCCGCGAACAAATTCTCTAGCCGTGGCGGTGGGGAGGCGGGCGAATTCTCTGGTTAATACCCGGGTTGGACGGTCAGGCTGACGGTGTCGCGGCGAGGTCGCACCACGCCGAAAACGCTTCTGGTGCAGCGCCAGCGGTGTTCAGATACTCCAGCCGTCCAGTTTGCAGGGTGATTGATGCTCGGAAAGCGATTAACGGCCGGGTGTCTCGACTGTCAGATGGTACGGGGTGGAGAGAGAGGTCATGTCGTGGTGGGCGCTAAGTGCGACCCCGAGCCGTTAACCGGTGGGTTGGAAAGAATGAGGGGCACCAAGACCGCACGGGCATCCGCAGAGCGGAAGCCGGTAGAACGATTTTAGTTCAACGACGGAGTTTTTCCCCCTATCTTTGGCAGCAGGTTCGGGTGAAGGGACGCTAGTTGCTTTGGGAAGCTCCTTACCTTGTGGTAATAAAGCTAGAAGGTTGCAACGTCTCGCAACTTTTCCGATGTCGATCGCTTGTGTCGCGCTCGCACAGCACGAAACCGCGATCGTCGGGGGCGCAGGATGGCACGCTGATAGCCGGGAATCATGGCGGATTTTCGCCCGACCCAGTCGCAATGCCGCAGCACCCATTGCAGTTACATCGACTGCAATTGCTTAATACGTTGTTGAATCAGAGCAAGCAGTCCGCTGAGTTCTTGCAGCATTGCACTACGCGACTTGTCCAATACATACAAAGTTGACGAGAACGGCGCCTTCATTATTCGTGTACCGTCCGGCGCGTCTCGGAGAATCACATACAAGTCTGTCAAGACCTTATGGATGGCCTGCCACTGCACGACGCCATAATCTTCGAGCATCCATTCTCTGATGGACTCATAAGTGGATGCATTTTTGCAAAACTTGTGCAACACTTCAATGTCGTACGATCGGTGCGCCACGTACTCCATGAACGCAAAGATGAAGACCCCTCGCCACTCGAGGTGGCCACCAAGCTGAATGGAACGATGTGTAGAACCCATGACGTAGTTGCTCCATCACTTCGATCAGAGATCCGTGTCCGAGCGATTGAAGTGTCTCCAGCTCCTCGTCGATTGCCTTTCGCATCGCGTCATCATCATCCGCCAGATCAACTACCATTCTATCCGTCGTGCCATTCGGCATATTGGTGCGCGTGTCGTAAAAGTGACGTCGGAGAGACTTTACGACATCCTGTGCAACGACGACATCAATGGTACCATCAGGGTTCGGCCGCGGATCACGAAAAAAGGGGCCCTTCAAATCAATGACAGTTCCCGCACCCACCTCGCCAGGTGCAATTACAAAGTCAGCGCTGACGCCAGTCGATCGCACTAACTTCCTGCCAGACTTCTGCTCGTACCGAACAACCCCAAAAATCTTTTTTGCGTTAATATGGGGGTTGTTTCCCTACGCAAACGCCGCTGTGCGGGGATCCAGCTGATTCTGATCAAGCATGGCACTCAAGTTCGGCAGCAGTTCCTGCATCACGTCCTTATCATCAGCCGCTGCCAGCGGCACCCTTCGCTGTTCATACTTCGCACGAATTTCAATGTAGTCGAGGGCGGGATTCTGGGCGTTCAGGGGGTGTTTCGCGGCGCGATACTCCATCATACACTTGAACTTAACGCATCGAGCTTCTCCGCGGTTGTGCAGCCGCGCACCGGTTTCGCCAACGAAGTACGTGTGGTGGTCTTCAACTTCAAAGTTGTACGTCGTGAAACTCTCCGCGTCATCTGGCGGCCCGCTGCTCAGCCCCGCCTTTACGATCCACGCCAGCTTCCCGTCAGCAAGCTGCAGCGTGTCTCCCGCGCACAACGACGCCATCGGCACAAACTTGTCGGCGTGCACGACGTAGAACGGATGCTCACCCGTGCCTTTCACACTGTCGAGGCGGCCGTCTTCGGTCTGCCATGTCACCGTGTGCAACTGGGTCGGATGCGTGACAAACGTCTGCACCACCGGCTTCCACCCCGCCTCACGCGTCACTTCATCCATCGCCCACGCGATGTCATTGGGCTTGATCTGCTCAATGGGCACAAGCCCCTCCGAAGTCAGCACCAAGGTGCCAGCGACGAAGCAGTTTATCGCCGCGATTATGCAGCGAAGCACGAACATCGCGCGGTGCTCAGTCCACATACTTCACCGGCACGAATTCGAACCGCATCTTGTGCTTTAAGCAGAACTGGCGGAAGCGTTGGGAGACGATGGTGAATCTATCGGTCTCGCTCTCCCACCAATGTTCCCATGTTCGTGCGTAGTCACATGCTCCCAATTGTGCCATGTCGGCGCGTCGATACACCGGCTGCTTGTCATCAAATCCCGGATTCGACCACCATAGTCTTGGGTTGTCCGGGTCTGTGACGACTTCATTCGGTGGCATGCGCGGCAGCTCAAACTGTGAGTCCAGCAAGTAAATCGCCCTTCCTTCAGGCCAGACCGTCCGCTTCCCAGCATTACCAGTACGTCGCACCGGGATGGTCTCGAACAAAAGCAAGCCGACGAATGCCTCCGCCTCGAGCGTTGCTCTGAACTTTTCTCGCACGTAGAACTGCGGATAGCCATACATCAACTTTCGTGAGCGCGGAGACGGTGACGTATAAATGCACTGTCTACTCCCTTCGTAGGGTAGTGACTTGTACAAGTCGTAGTCGGAGTCGTGAGCCCACGCTAGAAAGTAGTCCGCCGCGTCGAGTTCCTCCGGCGTGAAGAGATGGACATAGCGACGGGTGAAATAACCGTTGGGAGAGTCACGTGCGGACAGCGTTTCAGGTTCGTGCGGGTTACCCAAACGTTTGATGTCAAACCGCGCAAAGACTTCGTACACCTGCTGCAGGCGTGGATCATCATCAGCAAACGTGCATAGAAAACGATCGAACGGATGCATGCCCTCTGGAGCGATCGCCCCAAGTGACGGGTATAAGTCTGCGGGGCAACTTCGGCCCCTCGCGACATCGATTAGAACCCCTCGTTTCATCAGGGCACTCCGTTTCTCGCCAGAAACTCATCAACGAGATCGCCCATCGCACGATAGTCGACGTTATCGCGAGCAGAATACGCATCGTGCATGTCGTTGTACACGCGACGCAGCGCCTGCCGCATGTTCGCTGCGTCCGTCGCGGGGACTTGGGTTACCGGCGGTCGCAACGACGCAATCCCCCGGCTCGCGTTGCCCTCCAGCACGTCATGGAACGTTGCTTCGTACCCGATCTCGTTGCCTGCCGCATCAAGAATCGCACCTTTGCCTGCCCCATGCCGTTCGTACTTGAACGGAAAGGATGGTACGTCAACATTCGCGTTCTGGTTGGTCATGTACTGTCTTAGGACGACACTGAAGTGCTTCTGCGGCACTCCATGATTGATCTCGACATGCAGATCTGGCTGTGACCGCTTCCAGCTAGGCCCCATTCTATCGAAGAAGTTTCTCCACTCGTTATAGCCAAATGTCCTTCTCGAATCAATCGTACCGCTAACCGCATCTTTCGCGATTTCTTCCGACAAGCCGAAAATCAGCTCTCGCTTGTCCGCATTCGTGATCGGAACATTCGGCCCCGACTGCAGTCGGCGGATCTCGATCTCCTCAAACGCGTCCAAATACGGCTTGCGACCCACGGAATTCGGAGTCAGCTGCGCCAGCCGCTACTGAACCATCCGCATCCACATCCGCTGTTCGCACTTGCGCTCAAACTTGTCGGTCCAGGCACCGGCGTCGCAGTGCAGCGTTATGTATTGATATCTTGAGCTTCGCCAGTCCAGACTTCTTGGAAGTTCAGACCTTTGAGCCCAGCATCTTCGTAGACGCTCTTGAAGCCGTGGCGATCACCCTCAATACGCTCAGTTACGCAGTAAATCTCAGTCGGGTTTCTACCGCGTATTCGGAACAGTGGAACGGTGAGGCCGCGTAGACTGCAAGGGACTCCTCGCTTTGTAGGTACGCTCGCAAAGTTGATGGCATTAATCAAGACAAGTTCCCGCGCGTCAGATCGCACCTCAACAACCTGAGTCCCCACCGAGACACCGTAGTAAAGAGCCAAATCGCGAAAGAACACGTCGCTGTCCAGCAAAAACGCACCCTGCGCGAGCCCGCATACTACATATGAATCGCAGGGATCATCTCCGACAAACTGTGGAGTTGGCAAATCAGATAGGTAGTCTTTAGTGCGACCGTCGAACAACATGGCGTCACGATGAGACAGCAAAACACCGGGATGCATTTGAAGTGCGATCATCTCTGCAGTGGATTGTACAAGCCAAATAGTTGGCATAGATGATGTCTACTAATAAGGGAAACGATTCTCTGAAATCTCGTGAGCGATCTTCTGCAACTCGTCACGAACTGTCTGTCCAGTTGGGCTTGGAATGGCTTCTAGTCGTTGTCGGAGCGTGGACATGTACGTTGAAGTGTGGATATTCACATGGGCCGGTCCCAGTGAGCCGTACTGCTCTGCCACAGCGCGTCTGTGAGGAATGTAGACGCCGTTCGCAGCCTCGTTCAGATTCACGCCCACTGCATCAAGAATGGCGCGCACAGCAGAACCATCCCCGTTCAGATCCAGATTGTGCGGCACGATATGGTGAGCGGCGAACCCATCTGGTTTCTCGAGTCCGATCGCCTCCTTCATGTTGTTTGCCAGACGTTGTGCCATGGTCCTGTTGTCGTAGGGTAGCGACAACGGCGAGAGATCTTGGCGAGCCATATTCTGCCAAGGCGGTGTCCCCGAAGTCGTCCGCAAGTCGTTGAAGTACCTTCGCCGCGCCTCCGTGAACATCTGCAGTCGGGCGATGCCGTTACGCTCGAGGCCGGGAATGTGGTTGGCGAGGCCGTCAAGCCGCTGGTTCGCCCGAGCGTACCCACCCCATGCATCGCCCGGCACTTCGGCCAGGAACTTCTCGAACAGTCGCGCGATACGCACGCACGCATTGCGCGCCTGATTATGCACCCACGCGCCCGTCTCACCCACGAAGTACGTGTGGAAGTCTTCAACCTCAAAGTTGTACGTCGTGAAACTCTGCTCATCATCCGGCGGCCCACTGCTCAGCCCCGCCTTCACGATCCACGCGAGCGTCCCGTCAGCAAGCTGCAGCGTGTCTCCCACGCACAACGACGCCATCGGCACAAACTTCTCAACGCTCACGACGTAGAACGGATGCTCGCCCGTGCCGGTCACGCTGTCGAGGCGGCCGTCTTCGGTCTGCCATGTCACCGTGTGCAACTGGGTCGGATGCGTGACAAACGTCTGCACCACCGGCTTCCACCCC
>DATGWV010000244.1:0-5784 GCA_035299305.1 Phycisphaerales bacterium
TCCTCGTCCGCTGCGTCATCGACGGCTTCGAACTCCGCGTCGTCATCCTTCCCCGCGCGAGGTTGACGCAATGAACCGCACCACGCACTCATCTCCTCGCCGACGCGGCACGGTCATCGCCATCGTCGTGCTGCTCATCGCCGCCATCAACGTCACCACCATCGCCGTGCTCTATGGCGGTGCCGACGACGCCTCCGTCGGCGTGCTGCGCGTCGAATCCGTGCGTGCGTTCTACGCCGCCGATGCGGGCGTCCGCGTCGTCACCAAACTCCGCGCCAATAACGCCGCGTTGCCCTCACCCGGCGCAACGCTCACCGTTCCCACCGGCACCGCCGAGTACGAAGTCGTGCCCGCAACCGCCACCACCGCAGGCATGCTGCGCGTCCGTGGCATGAGCGGCGACGCCCAGCGCTTCGCCCGCCGCGACTATTGACGCGATAACAGCTCTCACTCGCGCATACCCACGTCCATCGCCGGATTATCGCCATCGCACGCAAAAGTGCCCCCGCACGAACGTCGATGTTCCTCGTGTCCGCACGAACTCAACAGATGCGAGGTATGCGTTGATCCAGCGAGAGCCCATCTTGGTCAGCCTGTCGCCTTCCGGCGTGCGCGTCGCGATCATCGCCGGTGGCGAGATCTCGCGCGTCGAACGCGTCACGCTCGAGCCCGAGCAATTTGAAGAAGGCTGGAAGAAGAACCTGCAGCCTTTCGACGACGCGCTCCGCTCCGCGCTCAACACGCTGGGCGTGCGACCCGGTTCGCCCGCGCTCGTCCTCTTCCACGGTCCTCACAGCGTGGCCGACGTCTTTCACGCGCCTGCCTCGGGTGTCGCCGCCATGCGCGCCGCCGATCTCTATCTCCAGCAAACTCTGCCCAACGTCCAAGGCGGCTGGATGACCGCACGCAAAGTGCTCGCGGAAGTTGCCGATGCGCACGTCGCGCCGTCAACCGCAACCACGCCCGCGCAGAACGCCAAGCCCGGCACGCGCACGCTCATGCTCACCGTCGCCGACAGTGCCGCTGATGGCGACGTGCTCGCACACTGGCTCCGCCGCTGCGGCCTCACCATCATGGGCGTGCTTCCCACCAAAGCCGCCATGCTGCATCAGGCCATGACCAGCGACCCCATGCAAGCCAGCGCGCAGCCGCGCGTCTACGTGCACATGGGCGAGCACGCCATGACCATCGCCGGCTGGGTCGAAGGCAAGCTCTGCCTCGCACGCTGCGCCGAAGTTGGCTACTCGCTGCTGTGCGACGCCGTCTTCCGCACCGGCCGTGGCCAACGGCTGGGCGACGTCTTCACGCGCGAATACGCCAACCGCCTCACATTCTCCGTGGGCCTTCCGCGCCGCGGCGAGATGATGGACCAAGGCCTCAACTTCCGAGGCGACGACGTCCTGCCCCTCGTGCAGCCCGCCTTGCAGCGCTTCGCCATCGAGCTGCGCCAAACACTGCGATTCGGCATGCTCGAAAGCGATCTCGCGCGCGTCAAGCTTTGGATCGGTGGCCCCGGTGCCGCCATCACGGGCCTTGGCACCGCGCTCGGAGATTCGCTTGATCTTGCAAGCGAATGCCTCGCCAGTCGTGCCAGCGGCGCGGCCGAAGATCAAGTCGGCGACCTTCCTCTCGCGCTCGCGATGCGAAGCGAACACGTCTGGATGACGCCGCCTTCCGCACAAGTGCAGCGCGTCGCAAAAGTCACGCGAAAAGCCCTGCGTGCAGGCGTCGCGGTCGCCGCGCTGGGGCTCTGCGCTCTCGGCACCCACGCATTCATGAACTCGCGCAAGTACGCGAGCGAGATCGCCACGCTCCAGCCGCGCATCGCCGAGATTGAAGAAGCCAAGGCATCACAAGCCGCGCTCGAAGGCGTCAAGTCACGCGAATCAGCCGTCCGGCGACTGCTCGGCGAAGCCCTGGGCGAACGTCCCACATGGAAATCGCCGCTCGTCTTCCTCTCGCACGTCGACGCCCCAGGCATCGAGTTCACCGAGATCATGGGCGATTACGGCCAGTCCGACAAAGAGATTCCCACACTCACACTCCGCGGTCGTGCCCCCATCGCCGACGATGAAGGCGACTCAATCATGCAACTGCTCGCGGCCGTCAAAGCCGAGAAGTACGTCGCCGACGCCCGCATCGTGTCAGCGAACACCGAAGCGGGCGAAACGCGTCGCCGCGAGTTCGTCATGACGGTCGAGCTCAAGGGGGTTCACTTTGAAGCACCCACTGCGCCGCTCGCGCAGGCCGAAGGAGCGACGCCATGAGCACGCAGCCCAAAGCACACGCCGCAACCGCAACGCTGCACACCAGCGCGCACTTCGCACTCGTTCTCCGCAAGCACGTCACGCACGCGCTCGTCGCCGCGGTTCTCGCTGGCGCTGCCTGGACGCTGGGCGTTCGTCCGCTCGAAGCCGCGATGGCGCGCAACAAGCAGGAAAGCGCGCGCATGGCCGCCGACGCCAGCGCGTCCTCCATGACCACCGCGCCGCAGGAAGACATCACCTCCGAGATCAAGTCCGTCACGCAGCGGGTCGACACCACTGTCGCGTGGGCCTCACAGATGGACGACGCGACCGAGATCTACGACGCCTTCATGCGCGTCGCGCGCAGCACCAGCGTCAACGTCCAGCGCATCGATCCCACAGGGACCAGGCCGTTCACGCCGCGCACGCTCAGCAAGGCCGCAACGCCTTCAAAGACCCCGACTGGTCCGACTGCGGAACTGACCGGCTACCGCGTGCAGGTGCAAGGCACCTACGCGCAGCTCGTCGACTTCATGGGCGCGTGCGAAACGCAACTGGGCGCAACTCGTATTGTCTCCTTCCGCATCAGCCCCAGCGCGCTGGTGGAGGAATCCGCCCGCACCGCAGGCGTGATCGAAGCCTCCATCGAAACGTCGCACGTGAAACTCACGCTGCCGCCGGCGGGAAATCGCAACACAACCGAAGCGCGAGGTGAGCAATGAACCTGTCCCATCGTTCCGTCTGGGCCAAGATTCCCTGGCAGGTCTTCGCTGGTCTCGCCTTCGCCTTGCCCGTCTTCGGCGTCGTCGTCACGCGCGAGTTCGTCCTGCACGGCGGCCCGCGCATCGCACTCGCATCGCAAGACGACATCCTGCCGCTGATGACCGGCGATGAATCTTCGCATGAAGAGGCGGTCGCGCAGAAGGCCGCCACGCGCGACGCCGCACTTGTTCGCAGCTACGACGAACGCGCCAAGATGAAAGTCACGCGCTCGCCAGTCGTCGGCTCGCTGCGAGGCGTGCGCCAATCGCATATCAACGCCGCGATGGACACGCCCATGCCCATGGAACCGACGCAGCCCAGCGTGACATCAGGCATGCCCGCCGGTCTCAGCGTCACGTCCATCCTCGCCGCGCCCACCGGCAATCGCGCTGTCGTGGGCGGCAAACTCCGCAGCGTGGGCGACCGCATCGCCTCAGGCTGGTACATCACCGCCATCGACGCCGATGCAGGTATCGTCTCATGCGAGAACGACGCAGGCGAAATCGCCGAGCTTCGCATCAAGCGTCCGGGTCGGCCCAAGGATGCCATCCAAGAGCCGTGATGCCACGATTCTGATTTCACACGAGTCGCGCACGATCACTGTGCCGGTACATCGCGCTCCGCACGCTTCGCAAGCGTGCGATCCAGCAGCTTCACGATGTCCTCGTGCAGGCCCTTCGCTTCGTTGTGCGCCTGCTCAAACCCGCCCATCGGCAGGTTGTTGATAAGCACCGCAAACACCAGCCGGTCGCCCGTGTTGGGATCGCTCACGTACCCCGACAAGCTGCGCACACCCTTGATGTACCCGCTCTTGGCGCGAACTTCGTTCGTGAACTTCATCCCTTGGAATCGCCGATCCAGCGTGCCGCGCCCGGGCGCTGCCAGCGACTCGACATAGTGATCCGCCCACGGCTTGTTCGCGATGTCACTCAGCCAGCGAGCCAGCACGCTGGGCGTCACGCGATTATCGCGCGAAAGTCCCGAGCCATCCGTGATCGTTGTCGTTGCCGCCGCGTCCGGCCCCAGTTCCTGCGTCAGCATCATCCGCAGCACCGTCGAGCCATTGCTCCAACTGCCCGGCTCGCGCGTCACGCTGTTGCCCATGCGCTTCATCAGGCTCTCGGCGTACAGATTCTCTGAATCCACATTGCAGCGCCGCATCACTTCGTCAATGGGCGTGCTCACCACCGCCAGCACGCGCCCGCCGTCGAGCTTCTCGCTCGTCTCGGCCAGTCGCACCGCCGCCGGAGGCAAACCCGGCTGCGTCTGCGCTCCCGTAATCGTCACGTTCACTTCGCCCAGCGCCGTCGCGAGCAACTGGCCAAACCACAGCGGCGGGTTGTTCACCGTCACGCTGATGGGTTGCTGACTGGGCTTGGAAACTTCGCCTCGCATCACGAAGCTGTTGCCCTCATCGCCCTCGCGCGCCAGCCACACGCTGTTGTTGCCCTTGCTTGCCGTCTTCGCGCGCGACGCATCGATGCGCAGCCACGCCGCCGATGGCTGCGTGCTGAACAGTGGCGTGCCACCGGACGGATTGGGCTTGGGAAAAACATCCAGCACGTTCGCGTGAAAGTTCAGCCCCGACACCTGCGCCGAGTACGCCAGGTGCAGATTCGCCGGGTTCCATGTCGGATGCACAAACTCGCGATCAAACACGCGATCATCAATCACAATCTCGCGGATCGATTGCACATTGGCCTTGGGCAGCGCACCCGCCAGACTGCGCAGCACATCGTCAACCGTCATCTTCTCATCACTGCGCCGCAGCACTTCGGGGTCACCCAGGCTCGGGTCGCCACTGCCGCGCACGATCAGTCGATCGCCATCGAGCACGAATTCCGTGCGGAAGTGGAAGTCCGCGCCCAGCACCATCATCGCCGCGCCGCTGGTCAGCAGCTTCATGTTGCTCGCGGGAATCATGGGCTCGCCCGCGTTCACGCTTGCAAGCACGGCGTTGCTCTTCGCATCAATCAGGCACACGCCGACTTTCGCGTCGCCCAGCTTGCGCGCATCAATCAGCCGCCGCACCGAGTCTTGCAAGTCCTGCGCGCACGCGGCGCCCGCGCTCATCGCCAGAACCGCAACCACTGAAGCAAAGCGAGCAACTCGAAGAGCAAGCATGGCGATCTCCCGGCGCGAGCACTGCGCGGCGAAAACCAGCCGCGCACTGGCGAAGCATAACGAACCTGCACTATCGGCAAAGTCCGCGCGTTCGCTTCATTTCCAGCCAAGACGTCTCAAATCGCCCCGTTGCCGCGATTTGCCGCCACCTGCGAGGGTGACGCGCCGCGAGACTTACTCCTGAATCACGATGTTCCCGCGGCGATAGGTGCCATTGCGCATGGGCCGAACGATGTCCAATCGCAACCCGCGACTGAAGTCAGCCTTGGTCACGCTGCGCTGAAACTCATCCGTGTTGGTGAATCCATCGCCATCGAGACCAACGACAATGTCGCCTTCGCGCAGACCAGACATCGCCGCTCGGCCAGTTTCCTGCACCGTCACAACTCGCACCACAGCCTTCACATCCAACTGCTCGGCGACGTTCTCCGGCAGCAGCTCCACCTCAACGCCCAGGCCATCAACAAACACGTAGCCGCGCGCCGCGCTCAAATCGCCCAGCGTCGCCTGAATCGTCTTGGTCTGTCCATCGCGGAGCACTTCGAGATTCACCTTGGTGCCTGCCGGTGCCGCGGCGATTGCGTTGCGCAGGCGATCAAGCGGCATCGCGTTGCCCTGAAAGCGCGAGATGATGTCGCCGCTCTTGAGTCCC
>DATGWV010000245.1:0-6340 GCA_035299305.1 Phycisphaerales bacterium
AGCCCCGCCTGCTGCACGCGGCCTTGGCCGCCGCAGGTTTGGCACTTGATGGGCTTGCTGCCCGGCTTGGCGCCAGTGCCGGTGCACTTTTTGCAAACTTCCAGCCGCGTGAATTCGACGTCGCGCTCGCAGCCTTTGGCGACATCATCGAGCGTGATTTCAACTTCTGTCTCGAGGTCGTACCCGCGCACGGGCCCGCGACGTCCGCCGCCCCGCTGGCCACCCATGCCTTCGAAGATGTCGTTGAACATCGAGAAGATG
This sequence comes from Phycisphaerales bacterium, assembly GCA_035299305.1. GTDB lineage: Bacteria > Planctomycetota > Phycisphaerae > Phycisphaerales > UBA1924 > BJHL01. Next base: position 262 of record DATGWV010000245.1, read on the forward strand.
TCGGTGGGATCCATGCGCGAGAAGTCGTGCGTGGCAGGGCCGCCGCCACGACGCAGGCCGTCGTGGCCGAACTGGTCGTAGACGCGCTTCTTCTCGGCGTCCGCGAGCACTTCGTAGGCTTCGGCAGCTTCCTTGAACTTCGCCTCGGCTTCCTTGTCACCCGGGTTGCGGTCAGGGTGATACTTCATCGCAAGGCGGCGATACGCGCGCTTGATCTCCTCAGCGTCGGCGCCTTTTTCGACTCCAAGAACTTCGTAGTAGTCACGCGTCGTGGGCATGTGTGAAACTCGCTTACCACAGAGACACAGAGGCACAGAGAGAAGTCAGAGGACTCGGCGATAGATGCCCTTTGTCATGACGGGAACGTGAAAGTTCAGCAACAAACCGACTCGCTTGTTGAGCAGTCGCATGTAGCTGAGTAATTGTGCCTCGTGTACCGGTAGCACAACCTCGACCGCTTTGAGTTCGAGTACAACAAGATCGTCCACCACCATATCCGCGCGATACGCGGCATCGATCGTCACTTCTCGATACACGATGGGCACATTGACCTGACGAAGCACGTTGAGTCCGCGATGCACAAGTTCGATCGCCAAGCACTGCTCATAGACCGCTTCGAGCAACCCAGGACCAAGTGACTTATGAACCTCGATGGCGGCCCCGATGATTCGCTGCGTTAGCGGATCGCGTTCATGTTCCGGATTGACCAGTCCCATTCCAGCCAATCTCGACGCCTTTCTCTGTGCTTCTGTGTCTCTGTGGTGAAGAAATGACACACGCGACCGTTTCCGCCCGCGTGTGCAAGTGTCAGATAGTCGCGCCGGCTTCTGCCTTCTTCTCATCCTTCAGGTCGGTGATGAGCACATCGGTGGTCAGCATCAGGCCGGCAACGCTCGCCGCGTTGATGAGCGCGGTCTTCGCCACCAGGGCGGCGTCGATGATGCCGGTCTTGACCAGGTCTTCGTACTCGCCGCTGCCGGCGTTGAAGCCCTGGTTGCCCTTGCTGTCCTTGACCTTCTCGACAACGACATCGCCGTCAAAGCCGGCGTTCTCCGCGATCTGCTTGCAGGGGTACTCAACCGCCTTCAGCACGATCTCGAAGCCCAGCTTCTCGTCGTCGTTCTTGCTCTTCTTCTGAGCAGCCTTGATGGCTTCCTGCGTTCGGAGCAGTGCGACGCCGCCGCCCGGCACGTAGCCTTCCTTCGCCGCGGCGCGAGTGCTCTTGAGGGCGTCATCGACGAGGTCCTTGGTGGCCTTCATCACGCTCTCGGTCGCGCCGCCGACGCTGATCATCGCCACGCCGCTGGTGAGCTTGGCGAGACGTTCCATCAGCTTTTCGCGGTCGTATTCGCTGGTGCTCTTTTCGTACTGAGCCTTGATCTGCTCAGCGCGAGCCTTGATGTCCTTCTTGTTGCCGGCGCCTTCGATGATGGTCGTGTCATCCTTGGTGATGACGACCTTCTTGGCGCGGCCAAGTTCGCTGACATCCACGCTCTCGAGCGTGCGGCCCAGATCTTCGCTGATGAAGGTGCCGCCGGTCAGGATGGCGATGTCGCCCATCATGGCCTTGCGGCGATCGCCAAAGCCCGGAGCCTTGACAGCACAGATCTTCAGCATGCCGCGCAGGCGGTTGACCACCAGCGTCGCAAGAGCTTCGTTCTCCACTTCTTCCGCCACGATCAGCAGCGGCTTGCTGCTCATCGCGACCTTGTTGAGGAGGGGCAGCAGATCAACGAGGTTGCTGATCTTCTTTTCGTACAGCAGGATGTATGCGTCTTCCAGCACGCACTCGCCGGTCTTGGGGTCTGTCATGAAGTAGGGCGACAGGTAGCCCTTGTCGAACTGCATGCCTTCCACGTAGTCCAGCGTGGTCGTCGCGCCTTTGCCGTCTTCGATCTCGACGACGCCGTTGGCGCCGACCTTGTCGATGGCTTGCGCAATGAGCTCGCCCACGTTCGCGTCGTGGTTCGCGCTCACCGTCGCGACCTTCTTGTAGTCTTCCTTGCCCTTGCACTTGATGGCCATGCCATCAATCGCTTCGGCGGCGGCTTCCGCGGCCTTGTTGATGCCGCGCTGCAGCATCACCGGGTTCGCACCCGCCGTGACGTGGCGGAGACCTTCGGTGAAGATCGCCTGAGCAAGAACGGTGGCAGCGGTCGTGCCGTCACCAGCCTTGTCGGCGGTCTTCTTCGCGACTTCATTCACCATCTTCGCGCCCATCGCCTGGAAAGGCTCGGGCAGCGAAACTTCCTTGCTGACCGACACGCCGTCCTTGGTGACGTGCGGGCCGCCGTAGGACTTTTCGATGACAACGTGGCGACCCGAGGGGCCCATCGTGCATTTGACGGCATCAGCCAGACGGTCAACACCCTTCTTCATTTCGATGAGGGCATTGTCTGAAAACATGATCTGCTTACTAGCCATGTGTTGTTCCTTTGTGTGTTCGTCAGCGGTCGCGGAGGTGCGGAGGAGTGCGAAGCGAGCGAAGGAGCGCTCTCTCTTTCCTCCTCAGTCAATCTCCGCGTCGCTCCGCGCTTCAACTCCGCGTGCTCCGCGACCAGCGATCAACCTTCAACGACGCCCAGCAACTCACTCTCGCGCATGATGAGCAGCTTCGCGCCCTTCACTTCCACTTCGGTGCCGGCGTAACGGCCGTACACCACGTGGTCGCCCACGCGCACGCTCATTTCGGCGCGCTTGCCGTTTTCCATGCGCTTGCCCGGGCCCGACGCGACGACTTCGCCGCGCATGGGCTTTTCCTTCGCGGTTTCCGGCAGGAACAGACCCGACGCGGTCTTGGTTTCACCTTCGATGGGCTTGACGAGCACACGATCTTCAAGAGGCTTGACGGCCATTGGCAAACTCCTTCTCTGAACTTGCGAACTTCGATTGTGTTGGCGGGCCCAACGTGCGGCCCGCGATCTGGTGAACGAATCGACTCACGAAACACCCGTCGCCACCGCTGCCTTCGCAGCCCGGCGACGAGCGAGAACAAACTCCAGCACCATGGGCAGCACACTCACAACGATGATGCCCACGACCACGAGCTCAAAGTTCTTCTTGACGACTTCCATGTTGCCGAAGAAGAACCCCGCGCCCATGCACACGCCGACCCACAACACCGCTCCGAAGATGTTGAAGACGACGAACCGGCGATAGTCCATCGCGCCCGCGCCGGCCACAAAGGGCACGAACGTCCGCACGATGGGAACAAACCGGCCCAGCACCACCGCCTTGCCGCCATACTTGGCGAAAAACTCGTTGGTGCGTTCCAGGTGCTTCTTGTTGAGCATGCGTTCAAAGAGCGTGGGTTTCACGCCCGGAGCGCACGCATCACCTTTGCAGAACACACGCGGGCCAATGTACTTGCCCGCGTGATAGTTCACGAAGTCACCCAGCACGCCGGCGACGATGAGCAGCGCGAACGCGGTCCAGAAATCCAGACCGATGTTACGCGCCGCCAGTGCACCGACCGTGAACAGCAGCGAATCACCCGGCAGAAACGGCAGCACGACAAGTCCCGTCTCCGCGAAGATGATCGCGAAGAGCACCGCGTACACCCCTGCGCCGTGCTCAGTCGTGAGCGTGGCCAGATGCGTGTCGAGGTTGCGGAAGATGTCGAGCAGTTGATGGAGCATCACGCGTTCGCTGCTGCAAAAAAAACTCTCTCTACTACGCGATGAAACGGTCACATCGCGAGCATTACACCTTTGGCCGCGAACTTGCCGCGCCCGCGCCGCCCAAAGGCTTCACAGCCTTGATTGACGGAGCGTTTGCCGGTCCGCTGTCGCCCGGCTTGCCATGCGGGTGTTGCTCGCTGGGCATGCCGGTTTCGTTGCCGCCTTCGACTGCGAAGATGTCCTTCTTTGGCGCCATCGGCGATGTGCCGCTTGCACCAAGTTTGCTGCGAAGGTCTGAAGCTTTGGCCATTGGAAAACTCACTTTCTGTGGCGAAGGGCTTAGAAGCCCATGCCACCCATACCACCCATTCCACCCATACCGCCCATGCCACCCATCCCGCCGCCACCGGCAGGAGCCGCGGCCTTGGGCTCGGGCTTGCTGGTAATCACGCAGTCAGCGGCCAGCAGCACCGTCGCGACGCTCGCGGCGTTCTGCAGAGCCATGCGATCAACCTTGGCCGGCGTGATGACGCCCATGCTCACCATGTCGCCATATTCCTCGGTGAGCGCGTTGTAACCAAAGGTGCCCTTGCCGTCAGCAACCTTGCTCACGACCACGCTGCCCTTGGCGCCGGCGTTGTCAGCAATCGTGTGCAGAGGCACCGCGAGCGCCGCGCGAACCGTCGCGATGCCGCATGCGATGTCGAACGCCTGACGGCCGACATCTTCGCTGGTCTTGTCGGTGTCCTTGCCGAAGACGCTCTTGTACTGCTTCATTTCCTCGAGAGCCTTGCGAGCACGGATGAACGAGACACCGCCGCCGGGGACGATGCCTTCAGCAACCGCGGCGCGAGTCGCGTGAAGCGCGTCCTCGATACGGGCCTTCTTTTCCTTCAGTTCGGCTTCGCTGGCCGCGCCAACCTTCACCACGGCAACGCCGCCCGCGAGCTTGGCAAGACGCTCCTGCAGCTTCTCACGGTCGTAGTCGCTGGTGGCCTTTTCGATCTCGCCGCGGATCTGCTTGATGCGATCCTGAATGTCCTTGCTCTCGCCCGCGCCTTCGATGATGGTCGTGTTGTCCGCGTCCACTTCGATGCGCTTGGCCATGCCCAGGTGACCCATCTCGACCTTCTCGAGGTCGATGCCCAGGTCCTTCATGATGGCCGTGGCGCCGGTCAGAATCGCGATGTCTTCCAGCATCGCCTTGCGACGATCGCCGTAGCCCGGAGCCTTGACCGCGCACACGTTGAGCGTGCCGCGCAGCTTGTTGATGACCAGCGTCGCCAGCGCTTCGCCCGTCACATCTTCCGCGATGATGAGCAAGGGCTTCTTGCTCTTCATCACGCTCTCGAGCAGCGGCACGAGCTTCTGCACGTTGTCGATCTTGTCTTCGTAGATGAAGACCAGGGCCTTGTCAAACACCGTCTTCATGTTGTCGGTGTCGGTCACGAAGTTGGGGGAGAGGAAGCCGCGGTCAAACTGCATGCCTTCCACGACATCGACGATGGTGTCGATGTTCTTGCCTTCTTCCACCGTGATCACGCCGTCCTTGCCCACCTTCTCGAACGCATCAGCCATGATCTTGCCGACCGCCGCGTCGTTGTTCGCGCTAATGGTCGCGACGTTCTCAATGTCGGCCTTGCCCTTCACGGGCTTGGCGAGGCTGTTGATTTCTTTCGTCGCGACTTCCACGCCCATCTTCATGCCGCGAATGAGCGCGTTGGCATCAACACCCGCCGCGATGTGACGCAGACCTTCCTTGAAGAGCGCTTCGGCCAGCACCGTGGCGGTGGTGGTGCCATCGCCCGCCGAGTCGCTGGTCTTGCTCGCGGCTTCCTTCACGAGGCGAGCGCCCATGTCCTCGGCCTTGTTGCTGAGTTCGATCTCTTCGGCGACGCTCACGCCGTCCTTGGTCACCGTCGGTCCGCCCCAGCTCTTATCGAGCACGGCGTTACGACCACGAGGCCCCAGCGTGGCCTTCACGGCCCGAGCGAGCTTCTCCACGCCCGCGAGCAGGGACTGACGAGCATCCACATCAAACACCAGTTCTTTGGCTGCCATAGCACGTGACTCCACATGTGCCCCGTCTGCTCCGCGAGCCATCTTGCCCGAGGAGCCCGCAGGGGCCGAAACCGGAAGGAAATTGCAAGTTCAACCGACAGACGCCCGGCAACCTCGGCATCGGGAGGCCCTCTCAGGAAAGGTGGCCGCCCGCCGCAAAGACACCGCAGCGTGTTAGTACAGGGGCAAAGCACGTGCCAGAGGCTTTCACCCGGTCCGGCCTTGGGCCTGCTGGCCCCCGATCGCGCAAGTGACGCATTTGCAAGACTTCCGCCTCCCGCAGACTGACTCTGTGCCCGCCGCACGGCATATGGCAGGCGTCGCCACCCCCGCCGAGTGAGCCGGGCTGCCAAGCTGGCAGGGCTCGCACACCTCTCCCGCAGCACGCCGCCAGCCCC
>DATGWV010000246.1:0-4621 GCA_035299305.1 Phycisphaerales bacterium
CTGGGCTTACAAACCGTAACGTCGGAGCGGTTGAGTGCGAACAATACTGCGTCACCCCAAGGGTCACCTATGCCTCCCAGCATGGCCACGCTCGCCAGTCCGATGCCTCCCCTCAGCCAGCAAAGCCCTGAAGAGCTTGCCGTGCGCGCACAGTGCGGCGGCGGGCCGGCGATGTCGTGCTTTGGCGAGCTTGTCACGCGGTTTGAAGTGCGGCTGTTCAACTTTTTGCTGCGTCGCACGCGCAGCCGCAGCGACGCGGAAGAGTTGACGCAGGAAGCGTTCGCTCGCGCGTGGGAACGCATCGCGAGCTACGACCCCAGTTGGAAGTTCTCGACGTGGCTGTACACCATCGCGTCGCGGCTGGCGGTGAGCAAGCACCGCAAACTGTCGCGCGAGCAGGTGTGGGAGTCGTTTGATCGTCCTGCGGCGCAGGGCGTGGATGGATTGGAAGCGGCGGATGACCGTCGGCTGGGTCGCAAGCTGTGGTCGCTGGCTGAGCGGACGCTTTCGCCTGACCAGCAGACGGCGTTGTGGCTGCGATATGCCGAGGACATGTCGATCGGCGAGATTGCAAAAGTGATGGGCAAGAGCCAGGTGGGCGTGCGCGTGAGTCTGTTCCGCGCTCGGCAGACGCTGGCGAAGGGCGCCAGCGCGGAAGGCTGGATGCCCGTGATTGAAGTAAACAACATCAGCGCGGATGAAGACTTCGCTGGCGTGGAAGCCGCGGGAGGTCGCGCGTGATGAATCTGCTGAACAAGCTTGTGTCGTTGGTTCCGGCATTGCGCTCGACGCGCGTGCTGGATGATCGGAAGATGGGCCGGGTTGCCCGCGAAGAGGCCGTGGTGCATGCGCTGCTGCGCAACCGCGAGGCCGCTCCGCTCGAAGCTGCGCCTGAGGGGCTGCGGCGTGCGATTGCGATGCGCATCGAGAACACGCGGCAGGTGCCCGCTCGGCGGACGTGGGCGGTTTCGCCTCGTGTGCTGGCGAGCGCGGTGCCGGTGCTTGCGCTGACGATTGGCGGAGCGATGCTGCTGCAGACGCGCAGCCAGAGCACCCCCACCACTCTCGAGCCGGTCGTGCAGCGGCCTTTCACGCCCATCGTCGCGGTTCGCGCGGATGAGTCGGGCGTGGCCGGCTTTCCGGCGGGCACCGTTGATGAAGGCTTGCTGACGGCTGGGCCGCTGGTGACGCCGCGCCGGACGATGTGGAACCAGCATGTGCCCGCACAGACGCAGTGGGCCAGCGACAAGGCGAAGGTTGATCCGCTGCTGCTGGAAGCGCGCCAGTTTGAATTCCAGTCGCGCACGGCGGCGCAGGTGCTGATTGCGAACCAGTTGCAGAATCAGCAGAATCGCAAGCGGGCGGAGTGATGCGACCATTTCAGCGTACGTGGTCTTCCGTCGCGCTCAGGCGGCGGCGCTGCACGTGAAGAGCGCGTGGCGGGGCTGGTGGGAGTCGTTTTGGATATGGTGCGGCGGCGGTTGTGAGCGTGACGCTCACGCGGCGGCGGCTTGTGGGGGGACTTGCCAGCGGACGTGGACGTCGGCGGGGATGAGGCTGGCGCGGGCGTAGCTGTGAAGGCGTTCGATGGTGAGCGTGGTGAGTTCGTAGCCGCGTGCGAGGACGGTGCGGCCGTCCTGGGCGATGATGTCGTCGAGCAGTTGCATGCCTTCGCGGAGTTTGCCGACGGGGACTTTGCCCGATTGGTATTCTGCGGCGGGTTTGGTGGTGGCGCAGCTTTCTTTGAGCAGCTCTTCGACCACGATCAAGACTTGTTCGGCGACGGGGGATTGATCTTGCTGCAGCGGGCCGGTGATGTCGGCGGGGCGGCATGCGCCGCGGCGGACGCGTTCGATGTCGATGGCGACTTGGAGGACGCGCGCGGGGAGAGCGACGGCGGAAGACGCGCTGAGGGCGTGGAAGGGCGTGTCGTCGCGGGATTGCGCGACGATCTCGGAGACTTGCGCGAGGCGCGGGATGTGATGCAGCAGCTTGGCGCCGGCTTTGGCGCACTCGCTGAGGTTGGCGTCTTCGAACATGGCTTGATCGGAGAGATCGCGCATGACGGCGAAGCCCAGAAGGCTGAGGCTGGCGGCGATGGGCAGACGCCAATCACTGGAGAGGCCGATTTTGTTGGCGATGCGCTGCGTGCTCACGCGCACGGACGCAGTGGCGACGGCGAGTGAGGGACGCGAGAGCGTCATGGCATCGGTGAGGAGGCGAATGGAGCCGGCGAGGGTTTCGCGTAGCAAGACGCGTTCGGCAGTGACGAGTTCGTATTGCCGCATGCCAGCGGCGATGGCGGCGTCCATCGTCTCGGGCGAGCAGGGTTTGTTGAGGAAGCGGAAGACGTGGCCTCGGTTGATGGCCTGGGCGGCGGTCGTCTGATCGACGTTGCCCGTGAGCATCATCAGCACGCTGTCTTTGGCGAGCGGGCGGACGGCTTCCAGGAATTCGACGCCGTTCATGCCGGGCATTTGCATGTCGGTGATGATGACGGCGAAGGGGCCTTTTTCCTTGACGATGGTGATCGCTGCGGGGCCGCCTTGGGCGGTCACGAGGTTCCATTTGCGGCCGATGGAACGACGAAAAGCGGAGAGGACGTTGGCATCGTCATCGACGATGAGAAGGCTCTGCGGCGCGGGTTGAGACGCGGGCGCGTGTTCGATGATGTTCATGCGGCGTGCCTTTCTTTCCGCAGGCGCGACCAGTCGAGGCCGCGCGTGATGAGGAAGTCTTCACAAGGTTCGATGGCTTCGACGTATCGCGAGGTGGGGTTGAGGGCGCGAGCGGCGTGAACGAACGTGAGGGGGTGAGCGGCGTCGTTCACGCTGGATTTGAAGGGGTCGTCCTGATAGGTGACGGCTTCGACGATCGCGTCGCTGAAAGCCCAGAGGCCCAGGGCGTACCCCGCGACGTGCTGCTGGGGCGCGCCGCACGTGGTGGCTTCGGCCTTGTGGAGTTTGACTCCGGACTCGGCAAGTTTGCAGGCGGCGATGAGGTTGAGGGGTTCGTATCGCGCGAGCAGAGCGCGGCCCATGAGGCTGAGTGTGCCGGCGAGCATGGACTGCTCGATGACGGTCTGCGACTGTCCGGCTTTGCGGGCGAGGCCTTCGGCGCAGGCACCGATGCGCAGGCTGGCGGTCCAGAGGGATGAGATGACGTGTGCGCAGGCATCGTCGGCGGCGAGGCAGTCGAAGGCGTGGGCCGTGACGGCGATGGCGCGCAGGTTGCGCGTGCCCAGAAGCGAGACGGCGTCTTTCGCAGTGCTGATGCGGCGCGGCATGCCAAAGAAGGATGTGTTAACAAGTTGAATGAGCTTGGTTTTGAGAGCGATGTCGCGCTCGACGATCTCGGCGATGGCGGTGAGAGACGCGTCGGCATCGAGCGCGTTGGCGAGCATGGTGTGGGTGTTGGCGAGGAGAGGCAGCGAGACGACGCCAGCACTGACTTTGCGGAGCTTGCGCGATTCGAGCAGCTTGCGGACCGTCTGGGCGCGCAGCACGGTGGCGCGCACGGCGTCTGGGTCGCAAGGCTTTTGCAGGAACTGGTGGACTGCGCCGATGTCGCCCAGCAGTTCGGCTTGATCGGTCTGGCCTGACAGGATGACGCGCAGAGCGTCGGGCCAGCTCTGCTGCATGCGGCGGAGGACTTGCGCGCCGTTCATGCCGGGCATGCGCATGTCGGAGACAACGACGTCGGCGGGCGATTCGTTCATCGCGCGGATGGCAGCTTCGCCGCTTTCGACGAAGCGCATGTCCCAGTCGTAGCGCTTGGCGCGCAGTTGGCGGCGGAGACCGTCGAGAATGCGGGGTTCGTCATCGACGAAGAGCACACTGAATTGCTGCTGAGACATGGCGTGTCCTCCTCAGGCGGCGAGAGCCGCGTCGCTTTCGTTCTGGGCGATGACCGGAAGCCTGACGATGAAGGCGGTACCGACGCCCGGCGTAGTTTCGAAGGTCATTTCGCCCGCGTGTTTGTCAACGATGATGCTGCGGCTGATGGCGAGGCCCTGGCCCGTGCCTTTGCCCACGCCCTTGGTGGTGAAGAAGGGCGTGAAGAGGCGCGGCTGCACGCTGGTGGGGATGCCTGCGCCGTCGTCGGCGACGCGAATCTCGATGTAGTCGCTGCCAGCGCGGGTGGTGACGGTGATGAGACCTTTCGCGCCGGAAGGGCCTTGCTTTTCAGCGATAGCGTCGGCGGCGTTCACTATGAGATTGAGAATGACCTGATTGAACTCCGCAACGAGGCACGGGATCATGGGCAGATTGATGTCGAATTCGGTCTTGACATCGGCGATGTACTTCCAGCGGTGGGTACAGACGACGATGGTGGACGCGACGGCCTTGTTGATATCGAGCAACTGCTTTTCCGCGCTGCCGGGGTGCGAGAAGTCCTTCATGGCGCGGACGATGGTGGAAACGCGCTCGAGGCCGTCGAGAGATTGATCGATGGCGGCGGGGACTTCGACGCGCGCGAACTCGTAGTCGAGCTGTTCAAGGTCGCGCTTGATCTGGTCGCGGCGCTCGTCCCAGGATTTGGCGCCTGCGTCGACATCAAGCTGAGCGGCGTAGCGCTCGACAACTTGCAGGAGCGAGGCGAACTGGGCCTGCAGGAAGCG
>DATGWV010000247.1:0-11602 GCA_035299305.1 Phycisphaerales bacterium
CCGCTCCCCTGCGTTAATGCATGTACCAGCAGTTCCGTCGCCAACCGCCGCACGCGTGCATCATTCCCGGCGTCCAGCATCTCCTCCGCCAGCAACAAATACCCCTCGGCATCTTCCGGTGCCATGGCCCCAAGCCGATCACGCCACACATCCAGCGCATCAACCACCCGCGCGGGCCGCACCTCGCGCACAGGCGTCTCTCGCTCCGGTGATTCAACATCCGTCACATCGCCGCTCTGTGCAATTGCGCTCACCGACCCCGCGCACCACACCAGCGCAACCAACATGCTCGCTCGCGCGTTCATGCCTGCTCCTTCATGCGCAGCAGCCACAGCTTCGCCTGCGCCCGCTCACTCGCCTCAATCTGCCGCACAATGTGCTCCGCCTGCGATGCCTCACGCCGCCAATCACCCATGACCTTTTCCACATCCTGCATCACGCCAGGCTTCTCATTCATCACCGCCAGCGCAAGCAGCTCCACAATCCCCGCCTCATACGCCGCAAACCGCTGCACCACTCCCTCCGCCGTCCGCAGTCGCTCGCGCGTTCGCGTGCGAATCGTCGTGACATCGCCGCTCTGCCCGCGCAGTCGCGTCGCCGCCTGCACATCCAGCGTCAATTCATCAAACACGCGTCCAATCGCATCAACCGCCCCCAGTGACTTCGCGGGCGGCTTGCGCATCCGCTGCGAGTACGCCTCGCTCAAGAGTCCCTCAGCCATCGCGATGTCCGCCATGCGTCCATCATCAACTTTGCTCAGCACGCTCCACACCAGCGCTCGTCGCACCTCCACCCGCCAGATCGGGCTCCGCGTGCTGGGCAAAGGCCGCCCCGTCGCTTGCGAGACAAGCTGCGACGCCTCGCGCGTGGGCGGCATGAACGGTGCAAAGTCGAGCATCGCTTGCGCAATCTGAGGCGACATGATCGACGCCGCGATCGCCTGCCGCGCCTGCACGCGAATGTCCTGCGTCGGCCCGCGCATCGCCTCCACCACCAGCAGCTTCGCTTCAAGTGGCGTCGGATCGCGCGACACCGTGCGCAGCACATCCCGCCGCTTCAAAAGGTCCGGCCCCGCTCGCAAATAATCCACGCCCCACGTATCCCCGCCCCGCTGAAACAGCACAGAAAACGCCGGCGACTGCTGCGTCGTTACCGCAGCCGGCATCACCGGGAAAAACTTCGGATCATTCACACCATCCCCGCGCCACGCCTTCGCCGCCGACGTGTTCAAGTACGCAAGCCGCACCGCATTCCGCAGCGCATCCGTCGTCGAAGTCGGCGGCGTCTCATTCAGCATGGGCTCGGCATGCCCCGTCCACGTCAACGCCAAGTCACGCCGCGCCCCCGCCGACTCCGTCTGCCACACATTCGCAAATCGCCCGCGCAACTCCATGCGATCCGAATCACTCGCCGAAGGTCCGAGCATGAACGTGCGATCAACTTCCGCCTCCGGCTTCCCCGCAACCACACTCGTCACCACCGACAGATCCGCCGACGACACATCCGCCCGTGACAGCCACACCACTAGAGCCGCCCGCGCCGCCCCATCCTTCGCCCAGTTCGCCGCGTTCGTGAGCGTCTGCACACCCGCCAACACCCGTTGATCCTGCGTCGGCTCTTGCCCCTTCACCAGCAAGTGATCCAGCGTCGCCAAGAGCTGCGACTCCTGCCGCTCCGGCTCAGGCGTCGCCCCACGCACGCACGACACGAGCACCTTCCACGCCTCTTCGGGAGGCAATCGCGCCGGTGCTTGCGCCCCCTTCGCCAACTCGCGCCCCACACTCCCCGTCGCGTCATACAAACTCTCGGCCCAAGGCCCGCGCGACGCATTCTCGCTCGCCAGCCCCTGCGTCACCGCATCGCGCAGCGTCCTTCGCGCCGACGCAGGCAAATCGCGCTCCACCAGCAACCGCGCCAAGAGCGATCTCGCAAACACCGCCCGCGCCACGCGCGCGGGCTCATCATCAAACGCCTCCCGAGGCTGCGCCGCCTGCTCCATCAGCGAGCCCAGCACTCGCTGCATCGCCGCCTCATCGCGCTGCACCGCATACACCGCATCCAAAAACGCATCGCCCGACGCCACCAGGTAATCACGCGGCATACCCGGCCACGCCGCACCCAGCCCGCTCGTCGCCGCGATGATCTCCGTCGCCCCGCGCTCCGCATCGTTCCGTGCCACCCCGCTCGCCTCGCGCAGCGCAGTCACCAACTCTTCCGCCGTGCGCTCCTTCGCTGGCGTCACCTTCGCCGCGTCGTTCGACCCGATCACGTTCGCATCAGGCACGCTCGCTCGCTGATCCGTTCCCTTCGGCGCAACCGGCGTCACAGGCGTCGTCGATCCCGCGTTGTTCACCACAGTCGCCGCAGGCTTGGGCGCGAAGATGATCCGCACCCCATACGCCACGCCGCCCAGCAGCACCAGTCCACCCACCAACACCCCCGCCGCCGCCATCACCACGCGCTTTGTGCCCGCTTCCTTGTCCGGCGCACGCCGAATCGGCGCAACCTGCTCCGCCTCAATCTGCCGTGCCGCCGCATATGCATTCGCGTCAGGCGTCGTCACCTGCGCCACCAGCATGGGCAGCCGCGCCATCACATCATGCAGCTCGTCATCCCCCACCCCCATGATCGCCGCCGTCTGACGAATCATCTTGAGCGAAACATGGTTCATCCCGCCATGCGTCGCCAACAGTCGCAACGCGGCTTTCTCAAACGCAGTCAGCGACTTCACCGTCTGCCCCGCAGACACGCTCGCCGTCGGTTCCGCCGCCACGCTCGGCCCCAGCAACCGCGACGCCGCCGCATGCAGCATCACGCGCACCGTCGCCGCCTCTTTGCTCGCCGCTTGCGGATGCTGCGCCACACGCGCCAACTGCGCCCGCAGCGCATTGATCACATTCTCGCGCGTCGCCGTACCGGGCGCAATGCCGAGCAGTGTGAACTCATTCGCATCCGCCCCGCGAACTCCCAGAAACTGCTGCGCCGGATCAGGCTCAGGCACTGACGAACTTCCCGCCAACGGAATGACATCGCTCATCGCGCGCCTCCCGTCTTCGCCGGCTGCGCGGGCGTCACACGCGGCATCCGCAGCCCCAGCGCATCAATCTTCTCGCCCCACGGCGCCGGCCCCGTCTGCGGATACAGCAACTTGAACTGCTCATACGCCGTCGCCGCCTTCGCCGGGTCCGTCTCCAGCAGCAACCGCAGCGTCTGATACCGCGCTTCAAACCAGTCCGCCGACCCAGGCTCGAGCGCAGCCAACAACTGATTCCACGATTCCAGCGCGGCTACTTCATCGCCGCCAGCTTCACGCATCGTCGCCAGCCGCCGCAGCGTGCTCACCGCCCGCGTCCCGCTCTTCACCTGCTCCTCATCCACCTCAATCGCCAGCTTCAGCATCTGCTTGTCCTGCAGTTGCGTCCACAGCAGCGCCGCCGCCGTCGCCACCTGCTCACGCACCGCCGAGGCATTCCCCGCACCCTTCAGCTGCGCCAACAGCGCCGACCCATGTCGCACCACCCCGCGTGCAGCATTCACATCTGTCGCGCTCGCGCGCCATGCCTCCAGCGCATGCGTGTACATGAGTTGACTCGCCGCCAGCGCAAACGGCCCGGGCATCGCCCGCAACTGGTCCGTCATCACGCTCGCCGTCTCCACCTCATTCCGCGCCAGCGCAATCTGCAATCGCCGGTACGCCAGTTCCGCGTCAATCTCTTTCGTCTCAAGCGTGAATCGCGACACCAGCCGCTGCAATGTCGCCAGCGCCGCCTCCGCCCGCGCCACGTCCGGCGCAGGCTGACTCAAGAACACATCCGCAAGCTGCCTCGCCCGCACCGTCGCCGCCAGTGCCGCCTCCTGCCCCTGCTTCCCGCTCAATTCCATCGCCTGCGCCGCTTCCTCCGTCAGCAAAGGCTCCGCAACCTCCACAAACCGCAGCGCCGCAAACGCCCGCTGCGCCACCTGCGACCGCCGGAACTGCTGATACAAAATCCGCGCCGCCTGCTTTCGCGCCGCCAGATACAGCGGCTGCTGAGGCGACACCGCCAGCAAAATATCCAGCGCCTGCTGCTCATCAATCCCATCCGCCTGTACCTGCCGCAAGAGCAGCCGCGTCGCATTCTGCGAATTCGGGAACGCGCGAATATACACCGCCGCCAACTGATCCCGACGCTGCCGTTGCGATGCCTGCCCCTTCTCCACCGCGCCATCCAGCGCAACCACCGCAAACCACAGCGCATCCTGCTTGATGTCGCTCGTCGCCTTCACCTCCGCCTGCGCTTTCTCAAACATGTCCGCAGCAGGCAGCAAATCCCCCGCGTAATACAGCGACAACCCCTTCCGCAACATCACCCGCGCCGGCTCCGCATCAAACTGCCGCGCATCATCCGCCGTCAGCGCCGCGTCGAACAACCCCGCCGCATCGCGGTACGCATTGATCACCTTGGGCGTACTCGCCGGCCCCGCATCATCCTTCTCCTCCGCCCGATGCAGCGCGCGAGCCTGGTCATAGCTCAGCATCCCACGCACATACGCGTTCACAAACCCCGCATCCCCCAGCGGCAGCGTGCCAAACTGCTGCACCAAATCCACAATCTGCCCCAGTTCCCCACGAGTGATCAAATCCGCCAGCCCCTGCTGCGCGAGCCCCTGCACAAGACCCCGAAAGTTCTCCCGAAAATCCGGCGCCCGCAGCGCACGCAGCGCGAGTATCGAAACCAGCCGCGCATCCGCCACACTCAGCGGCGTTGGCTTCCCATCCTCACCCATTACCCGCGTCCGCCGCACCATCGCCTCAGCGTTGTTCCACCGGTCTCCCTGCGCAAACACAATCATCCGCCGTGAGAACAGTTGCTTCTCGACATTCTCAGGCAGTTCATCAGTGATGTTGAGCTGATCCAGCCACCGCACCGCATTATCAAAATCATTCTGCCGCGACAAACACAGCGCAACCCCCATCACCGACCGCGCCACGTGCTCCAGCCGCAACGTCGCCTTCGGCAATCGCTCCAAACTCGGCGCACTATTCGGTGCTGCATTTAAAATCACCCCAAACGCAACCAGCGCATCCTGCAACCCCGCATCCGTCTCATTCAGCAGCGAGAGGTAGTACCTGCTCCATCCCTCGTAATACGCCGCCAAGCTGCGCACGCGTCGCGCATCCCCCAGCGCCGCGCGAATTATCGCCTCCTCATCCGGCGCAACCGACTTCTCGCGCGACTCCAGTTGCGACACATCCCGCGACAACCGCTCGCGCACCTGCGTCAGTTGCGGCACCACATCCGACAGAATCCGCGTCGCCTCCAGCTTGTCCGCCTCACTCGCAAGCCCCAGCCGATACCGCTCCGCAATCTCCTCCGCGCGCAGATACGTCGCCTTCGCGAGATCAATGCGCAGTTCCGCCCCATCCGCTTCCGGAATCTCCGTCAGCAGCGTCCGCGCCAACTTCTCAATATCCCGCCGCCGATCCGGATCACTCGCATCCGCCAGCATCTTCGTATACAGCCGCGCCAACTCATTCGCCGCCAGCGCACGTTCCTCGGGCTTCGCGCCCGCCAGCTTCTGCCGCAGATGCGCCGCCAGCACATCCGTCAATCCCATCTCGGCGATGTACGCCTCCAGCGTCTCATTCGCATCTTCCGCAATCGGCTCAAGCCCCGTCTGCGCCAGCCCCGCCCGCGCAACCAGCACCATCGCCGTCGCCGCAGCACATCGCGCCCACAAACTCACTCGCCCACTCGTCTTCACTGCGCACCTCCCTGCGCAGCACTCTCCCCGCTTCGCACCGCTCGCAAACCCTCCCAACCCAGCGCCGGATGCCCCGGAAACTCCGCTTCCAGTTTGCTCAGCGTCGCACGTGCCCCCGCCACATTCCCTTCGCGTCCCAGCGCCGCACTCACCTCCGCCAGCGCAACCCCCGCCAAATACGGATGCGCATCCGCCAACCGCGCCGGCACATGCAACAGCATCGCCATGCCCAAATGCCGCTCCTCCGTCTCCGCGCTCGCCAGCATCAGCCGCCCGAGCGCCACGCGCACCCATGCCTCCTGCCACCGAGGCGGCTCATCCGCCTTCAGCCGCGCCTGCAAGTTCTTTTTCGCCGTCACCTTGATCGCATCATCCCCCACCCGCGCCGCAACCACATCCCAAGTCAGCGCCAGCGCTGCATCCCCATCCTCTCGCGCCGGAATCGTCACCTTCCGTCCAAGTTCAAACTCCGCCGCCAACACATACAGCTGCATCAATCGATCCGCACGCGTCTCCACTCCTCGAGGCGGACTCTGCGCCACAATCTGCAGCGCAGGCGTCGGTAGAAAAATCGGCGCAAGCTGCGGAGCCAAACTCGTCCCCGCATCAATGATCGCCGTGTCGCGCGACTCATCTCCCGCTTTCGCCCGCGACGCGAATATCACTTCCCCCTGCCCCGCGCGCACCACCCCGTTCCACGCCACAATCGCCGCCGACTGCGCCTGCCGACTCACTCGGCATCGCAGCACGCCCGACCAAAACGTCGCCGCCAGCGGCCCGCTGCGCCCCTCAAACGCCGCAACATGCTTCTCAAGTAATGGCTCCGCCCCCAGCGCATCCCCACGCTCCAGCCGCACCCGCGCCCGCCACAAATCCGTCGCCATCTCCCGATACGGCGCGGCCTTCTCTCGCCATGATCCTTGCACGTTCGCAATCTTGTCCCAAGTGATAAGCTGCGTCTGCGCCGTCTCGCTCTCGCCAGCCACCAGCACCATGCCATCCGCCGTCACTTCGCGCACCAGCAGCGTCGGAGGCGTCGCGCCATCGCGCAGCGTCAGCACACTCGTCGCAAGTTGCGCCATTGCCGCGCTCGCGCTCGCCAGCGTTGCCATCACCACCCATGTTGTCCGCGTCATGCGTTGCATTGCACCTGTTTCGTATCGACGAGACCGACTCAAACTCACTTGCTGGGAATAAACGTGTATGTCCCCTTCGTGATCGACGCGATTCGCTGCAACAACTGCCCGCCCGCGTCATCCCCAAAGCAAATGCAATGCACCGGCACACCCCCCGCGCTGCGGCTCATGATCGCCACCCGCTCCACCACCGTCTCCTCAAACTGTCCATCCGTCATGAAGTACACCGCGTCAGGCCGAGGCCGAATCGCAAACACGCCTTCAAACGCCGGCAGTGGCTGCGTCGAAGGCCCCAGCACAATGCTGTCCACTTCCGCCAGCACCCGCCGCCGCGTCGCCGCACTCGCCTGCCGCCACTCCGCCTTCCCGCCTAGCACGCGCGACTCATCGCTGAACGTGTAAATCACAAACTCCGCCGTCTCCGCAAGATTGTCCACCGTCGCCCGAATCTCTTGCTTGAGCCGCGCAATGCGGTTGTCCGCTTCCATCGAGCTCGACACGTCCACCACAAACGCAAATCGATTGCCGCTCGCCTCAACACCAAAGAAGCTCGCGCCCCCGCCGCCCCCACCACCGCCCCCAAGCCCACTACCAATCGAGATATCCCCACCACCCGATAGCGACCCACCAAGTCCACCCAATTCCGTCCCGCCCGCTTCACCCCCACCATCACTCACGCCAGGCGTCAGCCCGCCCGCACTCGCCATCGACAGTTCCACACTCCCGCCGCCCACATCTTCCGGCACTGCCGGCAAGCTCGGACCCGCCGCCGCGTCCGGCACATCACTCAGCGGCCCGGCCGCTCCAATCGCCATTTCAACCGGCTGCCCGCCCCCCGCGCCGCGACCACCCATATCGCCATGCATGCGAATAAACGATGCCAGCACCCCGCCCGAGATATGCACAACCAGGCTCACGACCAGCGCAAGCACTGTCAGACTCGTCCCCCACTTCACCACCAGTTGCCACAGCGAAGGCGGCAGCACATCATCGCGGTCATTCGCCGGCTGAGGCGGCATCGCCCCGCGCCCGCCCAACGCAGCCTCCGCACCAGCACTCGAACTTCTCCAAGGCACTTTCACGTTGCGTTCCACGCTTTCTCGCGCCGAGCCCGAACTCTCGTTCAGCCCGCACGCCGCGAATCCCTGCGGCCCAAAGCACCGCCACAGTTTACACGATACCGCCCAGCCACGCACGGGTTGCACCACACCCCGCGCCACCCCGCGCAAACACGAAACAGCCCACCACATACGCACCTCCGCCCGCCAACGGAGTACAGTCCCCAACTTCCATTTCTTCGCACATCCCCGCCCAAACGTTCCCCGTTCGGCCCAGTACACCCGCCTCCCCCTCTAATTTATCGCTTTATCGCTTTCCCCTTTATCGCTTCTCCCTATGCCCACCCTCCACCGCATCCTCCTCAAAATCTCCGGCGAGTCCTTCTGCAAGCCAGGCGGCTTCGGCATCGAGCCCGAACAGCTCGATCACATCGCCAACGAAGTCAAACAAGCCCACGCCGTGGGCGTCCAACTCGCCGTCGTTGTCGGTGGCGGCAACATCATCCGCGGCGCCGAACTCGCCAAGCAAGGCCACATCCAGCAGGCCACCGCCGACCACATGGGCATGCTGGGCACCGTCATCAACGCCCTCGCCCTCAAAGAAAAGCTCTTGACCCTGGGCGTCGACACCCGCGTCCAATCCGCCATCGAAATCAAGGCCGTCGCCGAAGGCTTCATCCGCAACCGCGCCATCCGCCACATGGAAAAAGGCCGCGTCGTCATCCTCGCCGCCGGCACTGGCAACCCCTTCTTCACCACCGACACCTGCGCCGCCCTCCGCGCCACCGAACTCGACTGCGATCTGCTCATGAAGGCCACCAAGGTCGATGGCGTCTACACCGCCGACCCCAAGAAGGACCCCACAGCCAAGCGCTACGACAAACTGACCTACGCCGAGGCCATGAGCAAAAACCTCCGCGTCATGGACATGACCGCCCTCGCCATGTGCAACGAGCACAAGATCCCCGTCCTCGTCTTCGACTTCCGCGTCAACGGCAATATCGCCAAAGCAGCCCGCGGTGAAACCATCGGCACGCTCTTGCACGCGGGTTGAGACAGCACACCGGCACCGCTGCACGGTGCGGGCGTTGGCCCCTGTGGTCCGTTTGGTATTGAGCAAGACGAGCTTGTCCTAGCGCAGACGAGCTTGGGCGGGTGTGTGCACGCGCAGAGGAGAACCGGCATTCGGCATTCGTGATTCGGCATTCGTGGCAAGCCACGCCCGCCCCCGCCCCGCCCCACCACGCGTTAGCCACGCATGCCAACGCCATGCCGGTCAATAGCCGTGGGTAGCGGCACGAAGAAGACCACTAGGGCGTAAAGTCGATGGTGATGGAAACACCCAGTCAAGACGCCAAGCACGAACTCGAGCGTGCCGACAAAGCGTTCAGGGCTCGTTTAGGTCGTTGGATTTCCGTTGTATCAATCGGTCTTGCATCCTTTGTGACTTCTCAGATACTAATTCGCGCCTGTAGCGGTGATCCCAAGGAACTTCGCGACACCCTTCAGAAGCTCGAACCAGTGGTAGGCAACGCGAACGTAGTCTCCATTGCGGCTTTCGTTGTCATCGCCGCCATGCTGCTTGTTAGCGGCCCACAACGCGTCCGTGCCGTCATTGGCCTCAGATACTTGCTGACGTACCCGCCCACTTGGGTCGCAATCGCCTTGTCTTCGGTGTTGCTGATCTGGCAAAACGACATGTGGGGCCAGCTTGAGAGACGTGCCGCCAACTTTTTCGGTGACTGCCACGGCCTGGTCATATTCGCGTGGATCACGCTCGCCGTTCATCTACTGGCGCTCGTCATTTACGACATCGCGGAGGCGGTCCTCGATTGGCATCGTCGGAACGAATCCCTTGCACCAGCACCGGGACGTGAACAACTGCCAGAAGACTTCAAGAGTCTCATCGAGTGGCTCGACAATGATGAGCCGGTCACATCAACTGCCAAAGACCGCTACGGCCATAGCGATATCGCTCGCCGCATCGCGGAGCGACTACTCGACCCTTCCGAGCCCGCCATCGCGCTTGTCGGA
This sequence comes from Phycisphaerales bacterium, assembly GCA_035299305.1. GTDB lineage: Bacteria > Planctomycetota > Phycisphaerae > Phycisphaerales > UBA1924 > BJHL01. Next base: position 9,974 of record DATGWV010000247.1, read on the forward strand.
AAAAAGGGCAGCGGAAAGTCAACTATCTGCGAGTTGACCAAGGAGTTACTTCGCCCGTTTCCACAAGTGAAGATTGTGCGTGTATCGCTCTGGCCATTCGAGGATGCACGAGCAGCCGTCACCGGCGTCCTGGACGCTCTTGTTGTAGCTATCGGGGAATCCGTCTCTACGCTCGAAGTTCGGGGCATCCCAGCGCAATACCTGAAGGCTGTAACCGGGGGCAGCTCATCCAATTGGCTGACGGCATGCTTTGGGTTGATGGCCTTGAACCACACGCCGGAGCAACTGATTGAGTACGTGGAAAGAGTTGCACTTGCAACCGGAAGGCGGTACGTGCTATGGATTGAAGACTTTGAGCGGTTTCGCGACGATCGCGAGTCCAACAGCTCCCCAGGGCATCAGCCAAGTCGAGATACTCAGTCGATGCTGTTGCCCCTGTTTCACATGCTCGACGGACGCAGCGGGATCTCATTCGTCTTCGCCGACGAGCGTGTTCCACGCGGCTTTGACATCATCAAGCTCGCGCGGTATGTTGAGGCCGTACCTTCTGCACGTCGAAGTGAAGTTATGGCGTGCGTCAGCGCGCTGCGAAAGGGCTGTGTCGTGGACTGGCAGCCGGCGTTTATTGATCCCGCTTCGCCGAAGCATCGAGAACGAATATCGATGAACTTTCCTTCGGCAGCCCGAGACTTTGATCGATGGCGTGATGGCCGGAACGGACGACCATCTCTCGACGTTGCCATTAGCGAGCTCCTTAAAAACCCCCGTATTTTGAAGTCAGTGCTGCGGGCCGTATATCGCAAGTGGACACGTCTCGTCGGTGAGATCAATTTCGATGATGTGCTCCTACTGTGTATCATTCGCGAACGCTGCCCGAAGGTGTTCGAGATGCTCATTGAGCACATTTCGCTGTTTCGTGATCCGCCACCCAACGTTAACTCCATTGGGGAACCGCAAGAAGACCCTATTCTCCTCGAGTGCCGCGGGTACCTAAAAGAGTTAAACTATGTCGAGTTGCCGCTGGCCGAAGCAGCAATTGTGTCGATTTTCCCATTGCTGAGGTTCAGCGGCTTCTCAAGCAACCAAACAGAAATGCTGGTACACAACCCACAAGGAGTCGGCAATAAGCCATGGGACGGTTCGGCAGACAAATGGCATTACTTTTTGACGGAGGAGATACCCCCGAGCACTTTGAGAGATCAGTCCGTCCTCGAAGCCATCCACGACTGGAACGCCGGAAAGAACAGTCGCATCCTTGACCTCTGCCTACAAGCAGCGGGTAGGTATCGAATTTGCATGTTCGCCAGCAGTCTTACCGCGTCCGGCGCAGTTCATCTCTCAAGCGAGATATCACATGTGTGGATGCGAAATAAGGACCACCAGTCGTTGAGTTCTTTCATGGAACTCATCCACTGTTGTTTTCTGGATGCACTCTACACATATGAGGATTTTGAATCGGGCATATCACTTCTGATACGTGACTACGCAGTCCATTCAGTCATGTATACGCGTGCTTTGGCAGATCGTCTTTACACCGGCACCGGCTACGCTATTCCGGCGCTTCTGTGGGCTCAGAGAGCAGCCGAGTTGTTGCTTCGTGCCCTGATCGAGCGACTTGAATCTAACTAC
>DATGWV010000248.1:0-7444 GCA_035299305.1 Phycisphaerales bacterium
TCTCGCATAGCCCGCTGGCTCCGACCCACCCAAGCCGCTCGCCGAGGCCTCATCATTCTCGTCTGGCTCGCGTGCATCACCGCCTTCGCCGCACTCATCTTTATTCACGTCGAAGACGCACCGCTCGACACCACCTCGCGGACCCAGCTCCGCCTCGCCTTTCTCGCATTCATGGCCCGCACCTTCACGCTGCACGCGGCCATCGGGTCACTCGCCTTCGCCGCACTCGCGTTCCTTGTGCGACAACGTTTCGTCGCCATCGCACTCGCCCTCATCGCGCTCGGTTTCGCCTTCCCAGCCATCTCCTTGCTCGTCTCGCGCAAACCCGATGCACTCACGCCCGGCGCGCGCGAAGTCCGCATCCTCTCCATGAACGTGCTGCTCAATAACCCCGACGCGCAGCCCGCCCTTGCATTCATCCGCGAGCAACGTCCCGACATCATCCTCGTCCAAGAGCACACGCCCGCGTGGCACAAAGCCCTCACCGACGCACTCGCCACCGACTACCCCTTCATCATCAACGAAATGCGCGGCGACGCATTCGGCCAAGCGATCTTCAGCAAACATCCCTTCGCCGAACCACCAGTTCTCCATCTCAGCAAAGAAACCCAAGCCGCCAGTGCCCGCATCACAGGCGTGCAAAGTCTCTACGACCCCCAAATCCGCGCCGTCATCGACATCGCCGGCTCGCCCCTCGTCATTCAAAACGTCCACACCGTCCCGCCCGCTGGCATGTCACTCTTCTACGAACAACGCATCCAATTCCTCGAGTTCATCCAACTCGCACAGTCCGAAACGCGCCCGCTCGTCATGTCAGGCGACTTCAACGCGACCGCCAACAGCGGCCACATCGCTCGTCTCCTCGCAGCCGGCATGCGCGACGCCAATGCAGTCGCCGGCGCCGGCCTGGGCCACACCTGGCCCGACATTGGCCCGTTGCAATACCTACCTGGCATCCGCATCGATCAAACGCTCGTCAATTCCCGCGTGCGAGTCCACAAGCATCTCGTCGGCCCCTCCATCGGCAGCGATCATCTTCCCCTGCTCACCTGCATAAGTATGCAGTAAGGCTTGTGTTCCCGCCCCAATGGTTCGGGGGTCAACTAGCGATTCCCCTCAAAAACCCTTGAAAATCGACCCCTATACCACGGTGTTTGGGTACCAAATCGCGGTGAATAAGTTTCCTTTCGCACCTGCATGACGAAGTATCTCCCCGGCTCGCGAGTGGTCGATGCGTTCGGAAACGCACATCGCTCGCGCGGGGAGCACCTTCCGTGTTGGACGTCCTGCAACTGACCTCTGGTTCAATATCCATCCGCGCCCTCGCCGAGAGCGGCGTCATGTTCAGCATCGTCGCCGAAGACGGCACGATCCTCGCCCTCTCGCCCGCGGCGCAGCGGAACCGCGAGCGCCTCGGCCAGCCCGGCGCTGAAGAAGTGGTGGGGCGCAAGCTCGAAGAGGTCTACCCCGCCGAACTCGTCGCCGAACGCATGGCGATTTTGCAGCGTTGTCTGGAGTCGAGCAAATCGCTCACCTTCCGCAGTGTCATGTGGGGCGAGCAGTACATCACGTACGTCCACTCCCTGCCCCGTCAGCAAGGTATCGATACGCGCGCCATCATCGCCATCCACCAGCGCGTCGAAGGCGACGTCGTCCCCGAGCTCTATCACGGCTCCGAGTTCTTCGAGGCCGAGCACAACGAGTACGGCACGCTCGCGTCACTCTCGCCGCGCGAGGTCGAAGTCCTCTCCATGCTGGGCCAAGGTCAGGACACCCAAGAAATCGCCAGGGCTCTCTTCCGTTCCACCGAAACCATTATCAGTCACAAGAAGTCGCTCTACGCCAAGCTCCGCTGCGACTCCCACATTGGTGCTGCCCTGATGGCTCGCCGCGCAGGCCTTACACGCCGTGACGCCGAACGCTTCACACGCGGCGACGGCCACGGTCCCTCGCGGCGCCGCGACTCCTCATATCGCAACTAAGTGCGTCCCTAACCCGGGCAATCTGCATGGAATTCACCCCGCGCGGTAACGTAGAAGACCAGCGGACCTGTTGACAGTTGAATCCCTTGCAGCGAGAATGCGAACTCACATTTACACGTGACTCAAACACTCGTAAAGGGGACTCTTATGTCCGGACATGACTCGCGTGTAGACGTTGCACACGCCGTCACCCTGCCTCTTTCTGCGTTCGACGCGAGCACATTGCCGGTGCACGTCATTGGCCGCAGCGGCACGCTCTACTATACGAATAACCGCGGCCTCATGTTCGCTTTCGGTTCCACCTACTCCCGCGAACAGGTCATCGGACGCACGTTGATGGAACTCGGTCCTGTAGAATATTACGCTGAGCGTGTGAGGTTCATTGCGAGACTCATTGATTCGAATCGCGTCGGGGTCATTCGTAGTTTGCGAAATGGAAAACAAACGTTCGTTCATGTGCGACCTTTCCCCACCGATGCCTTCATTGAGTCCGTGGCACTCATTGTCATCGAGAGCCGCGCCGAGCCTCTGACATCTGCCGAAGTCCCAGGCACCGAGATCCTGAACGCTGCCGCGCAGGACCTGGGCCCGCTCGCAATGCTCTCCCCTCGCGAACTCGAGGTGCTTGCGTACGTGGGAATGGGGCTGAGTGTCGACGACACCGCCGCGAAGCTTCACAGATCTCGTGAGACCATCATCTCGCATCGCAAATCGCTCATGCGCAAGCTCGGTTGCTCAACCGCGTCACATCTTGCATTGATCGCGGTGCGGGCTGGGCTGCAGCCGAACGATGCTGACAAACTCAAGCACAATTACACGCTAAAGAACTGATTTTGTGCCCCTCAGTGGGTCGCATCATCATGTGATGAATTGTGCAAAACGCGACGTAACAACGTGGTCGCACGGCACCGCGCGTGGTGAATCCTTGATTCTGGTGATCATTCTCCCGAATATGCCAACACGGATACGCCGATCCGGTATATCACTTATGTGAGTCTGCCGCATTCGCCCTGTCGCGTCTGCCGCGCGGACGGGTCCGGAGTTTCTTCCATGTTCACCACCGTTGAGTCGCTCGTTGGCAGTTTCACTCGCGATCAGCTCTTCGCCACGTCTGTCATGTGCACAGCTCTCTCCGATCAGGGCACGATTATGCACATGTCACCAGCCTTTGCGAAACTGCTAAAGGGCCCCGACGCCCGTCCCGCTGATCACGTCGGTGGGAACCTGACACGCGTGCTGGGTGACCGCTACGGCGGCGAGCGAATTCGTCTCGCGCGTCACGCGCTTGATGTGAATCATCCGCTTATCTGCCGCAGCGTTATTCGCGGCCGCCAATACGTTTCGCATTATCACCCCGCTGCCGACAGCCACGAGCCCGACGCACGAGTTGCAATCATTTTTCATCAAGTCCTCGAAGGCCCCGTCAACGTCAGCGAATTCGAACACGGCGAGTTCATCGAAGCCGTCAACAACGACTACGGCCCGCTCGCCTCGCTCTCACGCCGCGAAGTCGAAGTCGCCTCACTGCTCAGTCAAGGCATGGATGCCAAATCCATCGCCGCCAAGCTCTCCCGCTCGCTCGAAACCATCAGCTCGCACAAGAAGTCGCTCTTCCTCAAGCTGGGCGTCGACAATCAGCTCGAAGCCGCGATGATCATCCGCCGCGCCGGCCTCACCGAACGCGATGCCCCGCGCATCGCCGCCCAGCAGCGCTACGGCAACGTCCACCAGTGATCGCCGCCGCGTAGCACAGCGCAGCTTACTTCAGCCGCTCAAGCAGCTCACTCGCGCCCGCCACACTCAAAAAGCTCGCCCGCTCCGCATACTTCTTCGCGTTGCCCGTGTCGCCCGCGCGCTCATACCACTGCGCCGCCTCCAGCGCTAGTTCACCGCGATCCCCAAATCGATCACTCATGCCAGCGAACATCGCTGCGGCGTCGCCCGGCTTGCGCAGCAGCCCATAGCACTCACCCATAATCGCCAGAATCCCCGGCTCCAGCCGCTGCGTCTCATCCAGTCCCGCCAGCGCATCCAGCGCCTCCTGCGGCTTGCCCAGCCGCTTGAGCGCCCGCGCCTGCACCAACCGCCACAACACCGACTCCGGCTCGAGCTCGCGCGCCTTCATTGCATGCTGCAACGCGAGGTTTGCATCATTCTCGCGCAGCGAAATCTCCGCCAGCGTTCCCCACGCCACACCCAAATCGCTCTTCAAGTGCGTCGCCAGCAGCAGGTTCTTCTTCGCTTCCGCAAAGTTATTCTGCTTCACCTGCACCTGCGCCAAAAACAGCGGCGGCTTCCAATCCGTCTTGTTCTGAGCCTGCGCCGCGCCAAAGTGCTCCTCCGCCCGATCCAGCCGTCCCGCCGCGCTCGCTGTGGTCCCGGCGACAAACTCCAACTCCGCCGATCGCGGCCCGATCGCCAGCGCCTTCTCGTACTGCTCATACGCCTTGTCCTGCTGATTCTTCCCGATCAGCACTTCCGCATACTGCACGTACAGCGCTTGCTCTTCCGCGTTCTTCCCAATCGCGCTCGTCAGCACAATCTCCGCTTTGTCCCACTCGCCATCGCGCTTCAGCGACTGCACCGCGTTCAGCACATCATCCAGCTTCTCCGGCTGCTGCGCCGGTGTCGGCGTAATGCCCGAGCTGTTGTTCGTCGCCGCCTGCATCGCGTTGTTGGTCGCACGCCGCATCACCAGCACACCCATCACACCCGCCGCCGCCACCAGCAGCACGATCATGATCGCCGTCGACGCTTTCCCGCTTCTCCGCGAGAATGCGCCAAGGTTCTGGCGCGCCGCGCCGCGCGAAAAATCGAAGTGTGGCGATGACACATGGTGCATGACGGATTCCTCGAAAACTGCTCTCATCCGCGGCGTTTCACGCGGCTTGACGCTCTGTGCCAAGCCCGCACCCCACATCGCACCGCGACACAGACAAGCCGTGCAAGGGTATCGGATACCGCCACTTCGCCGCTAGAATCGCAGGCAATGAACGCCTCTTCTTCGTCATCTTCCACTCCCGATCAGCGTCCGACCACCGCCGGCGCTCCGGTCGAACTCGCCAAAGCCTACAAGCCCGCCGATCACGAGAAAGCCGTCTGGGATTTGTGGCTCAAAGCCAACGCCTTCGCCGCCGACCCCAAGAACGTGAAAGCCAACGGCGGCACCAAAGACCCCTACGCCATCATCATCCCGCCGCCCAACGTCACCGCCGCGTTGCACCTGGGCCACGCCCTCAACAACACGCTGCAAGACATCCTCGCGCGCATGCACCGCATGAAGGGCTACGAAACCCTCTGGATGCCCGGCACCGACCACGCGGGCATCGCCACGCAGGCGGTGGTGGAAAAGCGCGTGATGAAGGAAGAGAAGAAGCGGAAGACCGACTTCACGCGCGAGCAGTTCGTCGCCAAGATCCAAGCTTTCAAAGACGAGTACGAAGCCGTCATCACAGGCCAGCTCAAAGCCATGGGCTGCTCCTGCGACTGGGACCGCCAGCGCTTCACCATGGACGAGCAATGCGCCACTGCCGTGCGCGAAGCCTTTTTCATCCTCTTCCGTGACGGCCTCATCTACCGCGGCAAACGCCTTGTGAACTGGGACCCCGCCCTGCAAACCGCCGTGGCCGACGACGAGTGCGACGACGAAGAAGTCGACGGCCAGTTCTATTTCCTCAAGTACCCGCTCGTTGATTCCAATGAGACCATCACCGTTGCGACCACTCGCCCCGAAACGTACTTGGGCGATACCGCAGTCGCAATGAATCCGCGCGATCCCCGCGTCAAGCAACTCGTTGGCAAGAAGGTCAAGCTGCCGCTCGTGGGCCGCGAGATTCCCATCATCGCCGATGACTACGCCGTGCTGCCCGAGTCGATGGCGACCACCGACGAAGAGAAGAACGATCCCAAAGCCAAGTTCTCCACCGGCTTCGTGAAGATGACGCCCGCGCACGACACCAACGACTACGAAATCGGCGTGCGGCACGGCCTCGCGATGGTCAACATGATGTCGCCCGACGGCCGCGTAAGCGACAAGCACGGCTGGGATGGCGCAAAGATGCCGCAGGAGTTCCTCGGCAAGAAGATGGAAGAAGCTCGCAAGCTCGTGGTGGAGGAGTTCACCAAGCTGGGCCTCTTCGAAGGCGCCAAGCCGACTCGCCACAGCAAGAAATTCTCCGACCGCAGCAAAGCCGTCGTCGAGCCGTACCTCAGCGACCAGTGGTACGTGCGCGTGACCGACCCCAAGATGGCACAAACGGCCAACGCCGCACTCGTCCCCGAGCAACGCACCACCAGCACTCCTGGTGGAACGGGCTTTCAGCCCGTTTCAAACGGGCTCAACTCCCGTTCCACCGACGGCGAACTCTCCTTCTTCCCCCCGCGCTACGCCAAAACCTACGAACACTGGCACGACAACATCCGCGACTGGTGCATCTCGCGCCAGTTGTGGTGGGGACATCGCATTCCGGTGTGGACGTGGTATCTGCACGACGAATGCGGAGGTCGCGCTGAGGACTTCGTCAACGGAGCGATCTCGCCAAACTTGAATGCGACGTTGCAATCGCTTAAAGCACTGCTAGAAGAACTGGGATTGCAAGACTCTGTTGCAGTCAAACCACAGTCCGACCAAACGCAGACGTGGTTGTACGTGTGCGCGCGTTCCGAGAAGGCTTTGCAGTTGATGGAGTTGTTGGCGACAAGCGACGAAACAAGTGACACGCGCCGCCGTGACTTGCTTGAGTCGCAAACGGCACGAGACCTCTTTCAAAAGTTCGTCAAAACCGATGACGGTACCAAGTTCACCCAAGACCCCGACGTCCTCGACACCTGGTTCTCCTCCGCCCTCTGGCCCCTCTCCACCATGGGCTGGCCCAACCCGCGCGCGTTCGCAGGGAACGAAGGTCTCCTCGAAGCCTTCAACCCCACATCAACCCTCTGCACCGCCCGCGAGATCATCACCCTCTGGGTCAGCCGCATGGTGATGTTCAATCGCTACTTCCGTGGTGGGCCGCCCGTCCGGGGCGGCAGTATTCCCGCATCAAACAAGCATGCCGCGAATGCCGACAATCCGGCCGCCCCGGAGGGGCGGCCCACCGAGCCCGGCCCCGTCCCCTTCAAGCACGTCTACATCCACGCCGTCATCCAAGACGGCGAAGGCCGCAAAATGTCCAAGAGCCTGGGCAACGGCGTCGATCCGCTCGACATCATCGAAACCCACGGCAGCGACGCCATGCGCTTCACCCTCTGCCACATGGCCACCAACACGCAAGACGTGCGAATGCCCGTGCAGAAGGACAGCAAAAGCGGCAAGAACACCAGCCCCAAATTCGACCTGGGCCGCAACTTCGCCAACAAGCTGTGGAACGCAACCCGCTTCGCGCTCTCCATGATTCCAGCGGGCACAACTTCGTCACCCCGTCACTCCGTCACTCCGTCACTTCCGCTTCTCGACCGCTGGATGC
>DATGWV010000249.1:0-11876 GCA_035299305.1 Phycisphaerales bacterium
CGCCCCGCATCGCCGTGATGGCTTCTCCACCTCGCTGCGCGGCGATCCCAACGCCTCCATCGTGCGCCCCAACATCGGCTACGCCATCGAAGTCCGCTCGCGCGTTCCGATCGGTGCCTCGCTGTCGCGTTACGACACCCTCGGTCGCACCGACTTCGAAGGCGGAGGCGGCGAGTCCTTCAGCGGCGAACTTGGCAGCCGCTTCATTGAATCGGGTCTCTCCACGATTGACCGTCTCGATTACATCCTCTTCTTTCAGCCTACGCCAAGCGTCATCACCATGCGATTCATGCTCGAATCCGGGCAGGTCGTCTATCACACGCATCAGCCGGCCGGTTTGTCTCGCAGCGGGATTCTGCTGAGAGATATTCCTGCCCTCGCCAATCAGCGCAACATCATCGTTGACATGTTCGTCTTCGGCCCGATGAGCGTGTGGGTCAGCAGCTACGACCTCGCGCCTGCATCGCGCGGATCATCGCTCACCCGCGTCGCTCCGTGGAATGCTGAGTCTCCCGTCATTGCAGCGCCGCTAGCAACACAGATCCCGCCTGTGCCCGGCCTTGTCGACGAAGTCGTGAGCGGCCAGATCATCATCGCCAATCCCAGCGATCTCCCCCGCACGTTCCGTGTGTCAGTCTCGAGCAGTACAGGCCAGACATCCGCGCAAGCCGGAAGCGATCAGCTCGTTGCCGTGCCTGCCCGAAGCTCGCGCACCGTCGCGCCCAGCGATGTTCCCGATGCGATCTATCAGTCAGGCGTCACCATGATCGTTCGCGACGAGAACGGCGGCACCGCGCCCTTCGCCGTCCGCGCGCTTCATTCGCCAACGACCCGCGATCAAACGTCAGCGTCGCGCGTGCGGCCCCAGTACCAGAACGTCTTCGCCGATGGATTCATCCGCAACGACGCCATCACGCCGGGCGTCGACAAGTCAGAACACACGCTCTTGCTCTACAACCCCAGCGACACGGAAGCGAACGGGACCATCACCGTCATTCTGCTGAATGGCACGCGCCTGGTCAAGCCTCTCAACCTGCAAAGCAAGATCACGGGCCGCATCGACCTCGGGCGAGTCCTCGGCATGCCGACGATTGGCCCCGTCTGGTTCAGCACCATCGTTCAGACCGACATCCCCATCGTCGCCAGCGTGTTCCATCGCGACGATCTCGCAGGCGGCATCTGGATCAGCGGTCCCACCGTGCTGTAAACGTCAGTTGCACCGCTTCGCGGGCAACGCCGAATTACAGCAGCGTCCCCTTCAATATCACGCTCGCCACCGTGAAGTAAATGATGATCCCTGTCACGTCCACCAGCGTCGCCACAAACGGCGTGCTGCTGGTCGCCGGGTCAAGCTTGCACTTCTTCAGCACAAACGGCAGCATCGCGCCCATGATGCTGCCCCACAGCACCACGCCAAACAGCGACATCGAAATCGCCGTGCTCAGCACCACAAAGTGGTCCTGCACGCTCATGTTCACAATCTTCTCGCCCGTGTCCGGGTTGATCTCCGTCCGCTTCCACCACCCCAGCCAGCCCCACAGGTTCACGCGGAACAAGCCGATCATGCCGATGATCAGTCCCAGGCAGCCTGCCACCAGCAGCTCGCGCCGCAGCACCTTCCACCAGTCGCGCAGCGTCACTTCACCCAGTGCCAGCGCGCGAATCACCAGCGTGCTCGCCTGGCTGCCACTGTTGCCGCCGCTGGAAATGATCGCCGGCAGAAACACCGCGAGAATCGCCGCGCGTTCGATCTGATCATCAAAGTACACCAGCGCGTTGCTGGTGAGCAGTTCGCTCATGAACAGCAGCGCCAGCCACGGCGTGCGCTTCTTGACAAGCCCGAAGACCGAAGCCTTGTCGAAGGCTTCTTCCAGGGCGGCGACGCCACCCATCTTCTGCATGTCTTCCGTCGCTTCAATCTGCGCGACATCCGCCACGTCGTCGTGCGTCACAATGCCGATCAGCGCGCCGCGCGAGTCCACCACAGGCAGCGCAGTCCGGTCATACCGCGCCATCAATCGCACCGCATCCTCACGCGGCTGGTCCGCGCGCAGCGTCACAAAGCTGCGATTCATCAAGTCTTCAATCCGCGCATCAGGCGACGCCAGAATCACCTGACGCAGCCGCAGGTCATCCACCAATCGCCCCTGCTCGTCCACCACATAAATGACGTTGATCGTCTCCGCGTCGCGCCCATACCGCCGAATGTGATCCAGCGCCCGCGTCACCGTCCAATCCGGATTCACGCGCACGTAGTCAGGCGTCATGATGCGCCCGACGCTCTTTTCCGGATACCCCAGAATCGCCTGCACTTCGTTGCGCGACTCAGGCGTCAGGCTCGCGACGATCCGCTGCGCCACTTCCTCGGGCAGCTCATCCACCAAGCGCGCCCGATCGTCGGCGCTCATCTCTTCAATCATCTTCGCCGAAGCTTCCGTCCCCAGCTCCGCGATGATCGCTTCCTGCGTTTCGTTTGACAGATACGGAAACGCGCTCGCCGCGTCATCCCGCGCGAGAAACCGAAACGCCACCGCGCCCTTCTTCGCCCCAAGCTCGTTCACCAGGTCCGCCACGTCCGCCGGGTGAATGTGATGCAGCGCATCGCGCAGATCGCCATACGAGCCGCTCGCGATGAGCTCCTCGATCTCCGGCAACAGAAGCTGGCAGGTGGGCGTCACGCTCAACTTTAGATGCGTGCCGCGCGCAAGCCACTCCCGCCGCACACCGCCAACGAAAAAGGCGTCGCGAATCTCGCGACGCCTTCAAGTCTCACATTCCCGCGTGCATCACGCCGGCGACGCGCTCAACCCGCGCACGCTCGCCTCGCGACGCGGCATCATCGGCGCATCGCTGGGCTTCTCCGCATCCGCGAAATCTTCGCCGAAGCGGAACAGCCGGAAGCTGTTCGCCAGCACGAAGATGTCGCCCGCGAAGTGATAGAACGCCGCCAGAGGCAGCGCGACGCTGCCGATCTTGCTCGTCGTCGTGATCGCCAGCACCAGCCCGATGATCGCCAGAAGCACGCTGATCACGATGTTCTGCGCCGTCACCGTGCGAGTGCGCCGCGCCAGTTCAATCAGGAACGGCACGCGGCTCAGGTCGTCGTTCATCAGCGCCACACCCGCGCTGTTCGCGGCGATGTCGCTGCCCGACAGACCCATCGCGATGCCCACGTCCGCCGCCGCAAGGCTCGGACCGTCGTTGATGCCGTCGCCGACCATCATCGTGCGATAGCCGGCCTTCACCATGCCCTGAATCTGCGCGTGCTTCTCTTCAGGCAGGCACTCGGCTTCCACCGTGTCCACGCCCACCGCCTGGCCCACGCGCTTGCCCACGCTCAATCGGTCACCCGTAAAGATCGCGATGTACCGAATGCCCTGCTCGCGGAGGCGTGCCACAACGTTCTTGGTGTTCGGACGAATCGTGTCCTCAAGCGCCACCGCGCCCAAGTAGCGCCCGTTGCGCATCACGTGCACGCCCGTCATGCCTTCGATCTTGCTCTCAACGCCTTCCACTTCAGGCTTGATCGACGGATCAATCTCGCGCAGCCAGCTCGCCCGGCCCACCAGCACTTCGCCCATGCTCGTGCGCGCCTTCACGCCGCGACCATGGATTTCTTCGTAGTCGTTGCTGCCGTCGGGCTTGATGTTCGCCATCTTCGCCGTCGTCAGAATGCTCTGCGCCAGCGGGTGGTTGCTGTGCTGCTCGCCGTTGGTCGCGGCCATCAGCAGTTCCGCGCCTTCCACGCCCGTCGCCGGCGCGAGCTTGGTCACCTGGAACTTCCCGGTCGTCATCGTCCCGGTCTTGTCCATCACCACCGCCGTCACGTTGCCCGCCGCTTCCAAGTACTGCGGCTGCTTGATCAGAATGCCCAATCGCGCCGCCGCGGCAAACGCCGCCAGCATCGCGCTGGGGCTCGCGAGCAACAACGCGCTCGGGCACGCCACCACCAGCACCGTCACCGCCGTCGTCGCCGCGCTCTCGCGAATCGCTTCGCTGCCGCTCTGGCTCATGATGAACCACGTCACCGCGGCAATCGCCAGCACAACCGGCACAAAGAACCGCGACACCTGCTCAATCAGCATCTGCCGAGGCGTGCGGCTCTGCTCCGCCTGCCGAATCAGCTGCGTCACCTTGCCGATGGTTGTGTCCTGACCGATCGTGGTCACCTGAATATCAATCATCCCCGTCAGGTTGGTCGTGCCCGCGTACACGTCGCTGCCGACCTGCGCTTCCACCGGCGCGGCTTCACCCGTCAGCGAAGCCTGATTCAGCGTGCTGCGACCACTGATGATCTTGCCGTCCACGGGCAGGTTCTCACCAGGCCGCACGCGCACCACATCACCCACGCGCAGCGTCGCCACGCGCACTTCGCTCTCCACGCCATCATTCAGCTTGCGCGCCACATCCGGCGTCAGCTTGACAAGCTGCTCAATGGCTCGCTGGGCCCCGCTCGCGCTGCGACGCACAAGCTGCCCGAAGATGACGAGAATGAACGCCAGCCAGCCCGCCGTCGTGTATTCGCCCACCGCAATCGCCGCGATGATCGCCAAGGCCGCCAGCGTGCTGCTGCTCGCCTTGCCGTTCTTGAGTTCCGTAAACGCCGCGAGGAACAGAGGCCAGCCCAAGCACAGCGCGGCGATGAACGCCGGCACGTCCGCAAAGCTGTTGGCGCCAAACGCCTTCATGATCGTGCTGACCAAGAGCAGCACCCCGCCCACCAGCGCAAAGCGGATCCACCGCTCAATCGCGATCTCGTGGTGCGAGCAGCAGACCATCTCGCCCTTGTCGTTGTAGCTGTGCACGTGCGGCTCGCCCGCCTTCGCGTCGTGCTTGTGGTCATGCTTGTGGTCGTGTCCGGCGTGATCTGCGTGATCGTGCCCGGCGTGACGAAGCGGAAAATGACGAACTGGCATAGGTTGAAAGCTCCGCTGATCGAAAGAGAGAGGTTCGAACAGGGTCAGAAAACCAAATCAAGAACTCGAAACGGCCAACAGGATACGGGTCGCGGAGTCGCGGAGAAGAGCCAAGCCTCACAGAGCAGACGCTGGATTCGACACGGCCTGCACACCAACCCCCACCGCCGCGCAATTCCGCACGTCTCCATTCCTCCGCTGCGACCTGTCTTCCCGCGACCTGTCTTTGTTCGGTGCATCGCGCATATCCAGCGCGACAACGCTCGCCGAGAATCGGCCTTAGGCTTACGCAGCAATTCCCCTGCCGGTTCGAGCACCTCTCATTCTCCGCTCATCTCCGCTTCCTTCCCCTTTCGGAGCACCTGCGTGGCCCCCACCAGTTCAGATCGCCGGTCCCCCTCTCCCGACCCCCGCCCCACGGTCGCCGTGCTCGGTTTGGGACAAATGGGTCTGGTCTGCGCGGGCCTGCTCGCCCAAGGTTCCACCGCCGGCTCGCCCGAAACTTCCCTGCGCAAACCTCTGCGCGTCCTCATGTGGGGCCACAGTCAGGACGAAGCCGCGTCCCTCCTCCAAACCCGCCGCAGCGATCGCCTCCCCGGCTTCATTCTGCCCGACGACGTCGAAGTAATGCGCAGCGACGCCCCGCTCGCTTCCGCCCAGCTCCTCGTCACCGCCGTTCCCGTCCAGCACACCCGCAGCGTGTGGCAACGCCTCGCTCCCCACGTCGCTCCCGGCGCGGGCGTGGTCAGCGTCGCCAAAGGCATCGAGAACGGCTCGCTCCTTCGCCCCACCCAAATCGTCGCCGACGTGCTTCGCGAATCCGGCAACGACCACCCCGACCGCGCCGAACGCCCCTACGCCGTCCTCAGCGGGCCCACCATCGCCGCCGAACTTGCTCGCTGCCTTCCCGCCGCCATGACCGCCGCCAGCGACGACCCAGCCTTCGCCAAAACCGTCCAGTCCCTCTTCGGCAACTCGTGGCTGCGCATCTACACCAACGCCGACGTCGTCGGCGTCGAACTCGCCGGCGCAGTCAAGAACGTCATCGCCATCGCCGCCGGCATCTGCGATGGCCTGCACGCCGGTCACAACGCCAAAAGCGCCCTGCTCGCGCGCGGCCTGGCCGAAATCGTCCGCCTGGGCACCGCCATGGGCGCCAGCCCCGCCACCTTCTTCGGCATCGCCGGCGTGGGCGACCTCGCCACCACCTGCTTCAGCCCCGAAGGCCGCAACCGCAGCTGCGGCGAGGCCCTGGGCAAAGGCCGCAAGCTCGATGATTACCTCGCCAGCTCCCCCTTCGTCGTCGAAGGCGTCGCGACCACCAAGAGCGTCGTCGAACTCGCCAAACACTACCGCGTCGACATGCCCATCGTCCAAGCCGTCAACGCCGTGCTGTTTGAAAACACCGACCCCATCGACGCCATCGGCCTCCTCATGAGCCGCGAACAAAAAGCCGAACGCGTGGGCTGATTTCCGGGGTCCGTGACGGCGTAAAGGCAGTTCACCACAGAGGGCACAGAGAGTACAGAGATAGAAGAGGTTGAAAGACAAAGCGGGCGGATGCCATTGGTGCATTCGCCCGCGTTCGTTGTCATGATTGCCCAACTTCGCGTACATCGATTCACCGGCGTTTTGTGACGTGCGCAATCGTCATTAGCACGGCGACTTTCCTCTTGCGTCCGAAAGGTGCATCGATTAAACTGATGCACGCCTCCGCTCCCGCCCCCGGCACATGCCGAATCGCGCGAGCGACAACCGCATTAACGCCCGCGCGAACCAACTTTCGCGACTGTGGCGATTGCGACGAAGAAACCGCGGATTACGCGTCGCCGGAGGTCATTTGTATGCAGTTCCCGCGCAGCATCGCTTCACCAACGCCCATCAACGTTGCTTCGAAAGCCGTCAATGTTCCATCAACGCCCGTCAACGCAACCTCGACGGGCATCAACGCTCCATCGATGGCCGTCAATGTTCCGTCGAAGCCCCTCCACGCTCCATCGACGCCCATCGACACCGCGCGCACGCACATGGACAAAGCGTTAAAGTCCGTTGCTGACGGCTGGAGGTCATTGCGAGTGCCGTCGGTCGTCTTCAAGAACCCGATTGCGACGATGATTGACGCAGCACAATCGCTGCTCGAAACACGCCGCGCTTCTCCCAAACCCAGTGCGAACGTGCGAGTCAGAGTGCTTCGAACTTGGAGCGGTATCTGCGCTACTGGACTGTCCGTGTCCTCTGGGTTCGGTCAGACAAGCGTCGGCTCAACGACGGACTTGTGGGATGTCAGTCGAGGAACGGTTATGGGGGAGCACTCGCCGCTAGACTCGCAATGTGCGAGTTGCTCGCCGAGTACCTTCACCTTCTATCCTGACGAAGCCTTTGGCAGTTGCAGGAATGATCTTGAACGATGCAAGATCATCTTCGCCGACGACGCGGAGCCCGCTGGCCCGCCCGAAGGCGGTATCTACTTCCTTGAATGGGCGACAGTCAATCCCGTTCGCATCGAACGCATTGACTTGTATCACGCGTCCGACCTAATCAATGGGTCGCCCAGTTGTGGTCGTGCGATCTCAACGGCTCGATTCTTCGGACGAATGAGTTTGTGTCAGCCGTGGTCATTGCTCGAAGACTTCGGAAGTGTGCCACTGACTGGGCTGCCTACCCGAAGAACCCTGTCCCCGCTTGCTCCACCGATGCGGTTCTTTCGCGCAGAATTCGGGCGTCCTCCATCATGCACTTCCTTCCCCTTGCGTGAGGGCCCCAGGATTGTCGAGATCGACGCGTTCGGCAGTGTCGCATGTGACCCTGTCGACTTTAACAACAACTGCGTTTTCCCCGAAGATCAGGACATCGTGGACTATCTCTCCGTCATCGCGGGAGGTGCGTGTGCAACTTGCAACGACATCGACTTCAACAACAACGGCGTCTTCCCCGAGGATCAAGATGTGATTGACTTCTTCAACGTCTTGGCGGGCGGCAGTTGTCAGTAAAGGCCGCACGTCAAAGCCAAGGCTGTTCCAATGAGGCTTAGTAATCGGAGGTGCATGATCATGCAGAGCGATTTTTCTGATTTCGTTTGCGTTAATGCTCGTCACGTGCTGAATGTGCGAGTATTGATGCTGTCCGCGTTCGTAGGCATTGGCTCAACAGCACACGCACAGGTCGTTGCCGACTCTGATGCGCAGTTTTCCGGCGTTCAAGGGCAGGCCGGGTGGCAGTATGGCTTCTACGAGTCTGTCTTCAACCCGAGCGGTTTTCATGAAATGCCACGCTACGGGATGTACGCGCCGGGTGTGTGGTCGAGAAGCGCCAACGCGCCGGGTGGGTACTACACGTTACACGGAGCAAATGGGCTCGTAAGTCCGAATGGCGACAGCCCAACCAATCGCGTGCGGGTGAACAACTGGGCGGTGCGTCGCTGGACCTCGCACGTGAGCGGACCAGTCCTGATTGAGGCCTCGCTCCGCAAGGAAGCGCCGACTGCTGGCAACGGTGTCGCCGGACACTTGTTCTTGCGTGGCCAGCGGATCTGGAACCCGGTCATCGCGTTTGACGACCGCGTCGGAGCGACGTTTCGCACGCTGGCCTGTTTGCAGGTGAATGATGTCATCGACTTCGCGGTTGAGGCGATTGACGGCGATCACGAGTGGGATTTGTGCGTGATGAAGCTGTCCGTCCGCAGCGTCTTCACGTCCCTGCCCGAGTCGCAGGCCGTGTGCCCGGGCTCGACCGCCACGATCTCGGTGCAGACCTTCGACAACTCGCGGTTTACCTTCCGCTGGTATCGCGACTTCACACTGATTGATCCGCAGACCAATCCCACTGCGGCGACACCCATGTTGCGGCTGGACAACTTCCGCGTCACCAACGAAGGGTTCTACTGGTGCACCGTGACGGACGCATGCGGCAGCGCATCGACCCCGATTGTGTCGATGACGGCGTTTGCCACGTGCTGCGACCGGTTCGATTTCAACAACAACGGCGTCTTCCCCGAGGATCAGGACGTGGTGGACTATCTCTCCGTCCTCGCGGGAGGTGCGTGTGCAACTTGCAACGACATCGACTTCAACAACAACGATGTCTTCCCCGAAGACCAAGATGTGATTGACTTCTTCAACGTCCTCGCGGGCGGGGACTGTCCGTAAATGGCCAAATGGCCAAATTTCCAAATGGCCGAACAAAGACAACTGAGCAGGCGCGCGGGCGACTCCCGCGCGTCTGTCTTCATTTGGCCATTTGGCCATGTGGTCATTTGCCCCTCCCCTCCCCTCCGCGCTCTTCGCGTCCTCCGCGGTGAACTCCTGTCTCCCCGCGCCGGTTTTCCTATCCTCGCTCGTGGCTCCAGTCGCTCTCACCATCGGGAACTTTGACGGCGTGCATCTGGGGCATGTGGCCTTGGTGCGGGCGTGCGCGGATGCGGTCACAGTGCGGGCGGGCCAAAGCGCGGCGCGGGCGGGCCCAACCGCTTCGCGAGCGGGCAAAGTCATCGTCCTCGCGTTCGATCCCCATCCCAGCGTGCTGCTGCGACCGGCCCACGCGCCCGCTCGGCTCACCAGCTTCGACGAGCGGGCCGCGTTGCTCGTCGCGGCGGGCGCGAGCGAAGTCGTGCGCCTCACGCCCACGCCCGAGTTGCTCGATCAATCGGCGGAGGACTTTCTCGCCGGGGTGCTGTCACGCTTTGAGCCCGCCTTCATTGCCGAGGGCGAGGACTTCCGCTTCGGCAAAGGCCGCGCGGGCACGGTCGCGACGATGGCGAAATTGGCGGCGAGCCGCGGCTGCACCGTGCAAGTGGTCGCGCCGGTCGAAGTCACGCTCAACGACCACACGATCGTCCGGGCCAGTTCGTCGCTGGTCCGCTGGCTGCTGACGCATGGCCGCGTGGCCGATGCCGCCCGGCTCCTGGGCCGTCCCTACGAGTTCATCGGCACCGTCCAGCAGGGCGACCGCATCGGTCGCACGATCCACATTCCCACGGCCAACGTCGTCAGCGACTGCCTGATGCCCATGAACGGCGCGTACGCGGGCGTGGGCACCCTGCCCGATGGCACGCGCCTGCCCGCGGCGATCAACGTCGGCATGCGTCCCACCGTGAACGGCCTGCAACGCCGGGTCGAGGTGCATCTGCTCCGCCCGCCGCAAGAGCAGTGGGGGCCCTTGCCGAATTTGCCTGAGTATGGATGGACCCTCCGCGTCGCCTTCCATCATTTCCTCCGCGATGAGATGAAGTTCCCGGGCCTGCCCGCCCTCCTGGGGCAGATTCACCGCGATATCGCCCGCGTCGGGCAACTTGTGGCGGCTCCCGCCGTCGCGCTCTCGCCCGCAAATGCCTAGAATCACTTCCCACTGCGCCCGAAAAGAGGCCTTGCCACGTGGTGGGAACGCATTGCACCTGGCAGCCTCATGCACTTTCCCAAGAACCCCATCATGACCGCTCAGCCCGACAACACCTCCTCCTCACTCTCCGCAGAAACCATGGCCGAAATCGACGCGGCCATGAAGGAGATGGAAGCCCATGGCGCGGCTGAGCCCGCCCCCGTCAAAGCCGGCGCCCCCGCGCGTCTGCGCGGCCCCCGCGTCGTGCAGGCCGGTCGCGAACACCGCAACGGCAAGGTCGTGAGCGTCGGCCCCACCGACATCTTCATCGAGTTTGGCCCCAAGGAACTCGGCATCCTCTCCCGCACCCAGTACCCCGAGGACAAGGACCTGCCTGTGGTGGGCACCGACCTCGAAGTGGTCGTCGACAAGTTCGAAAGCGGCGACAACGTCTTCATCTGCTCGCGCCCCGGCGCGGTCAGCAAGGCCGACTGGGAAAAGCTCGAAGCCGGCCAAGTCGTCGAAGCCCGCGTCACGGGCGTCGTCAATGGCAAGGACAACAAGCCCGCCGGTCTTGAGCTCGAAGTCGCGAATCACCGCGCCTTCATGCCCGCCAGCCAGGTCAGCTTCGACCACATCGCCGACCTCAAGGTCTTCGTGGGCGAGAAGATGACCTGCGCCGTCGTGCGTGTGGAACGCATGGGCAAGGGCAACATCGTCCTCAGCCGCCGCGACGTGCTCAAGGGCGAACGCGAAGAGAACGCCAAGAAGCTCCGCGAGACGCTGCAGGAAGGCCAGACGGTCGAAGGCACCGTCCGCAAGATCATGCCCTTCGGCGCGTTTGTCGATCTGGGCGGCCTCGACGGCCTCGTCCACTTCAGCGAGATCAGCTACGACCGCACCATGTTCGGCGAAAAGCACATCGCCAAGCACATTCAGGAAGGTCAGCGCGTCAACGTCCGCATCCTGAAGATCGACGACGAAAAGAAGCAGATCGCTCTCTCGATCAAGCAGGTCGCGGGCGACCCCTTCGCCCAGCAGGCCAGCGAAATCGTCGAAGGCGCGGAACTGCAGGGCAAGGTCACCAAGATCCTCGAGTTCGGCGCGTTCGTCGAGCTCGCCCAGGGTGTTGACGGCCTCGTCCACATCAGCGAAATCGACTACAAGCGCATCAACAAGGTCGAAGACGTCCTCAAGCAGGACGAAGTCGTCCGCGTCAAGGTCCTCAAGGTCGATCTCGCCAACCGCAAGATCAGCCTGTCGATCAAGGCCCTCAAGCCCGCTCCCGAAATGCCCGCCCGCGCCCCGCGCGGCGACGGCAAGCCGGGCGAAGCCGGCAAGGAAGGCGGCACACCCGCTGGCGGCGGTCGCGGCTTCGGTGGGGGCGGCAAGCCCGGTGGCTTCGGCGGCGGTCGCGGTGGCTTCGGCAAGGAAAAGATCCAAGGCCGCAGCATCGAAGAAATCACCAAGGAAACGCCCGCGCTTCGCCGCCAACGCGAGAAGTTCAAGCAGTTCCAGTTCAAGGGCGGCCTGAGCTAACCCCAAGAACTCGAGGGCGCAAGCCCTCGACCAACCCAGTCCCTCCAAGGCCGCGATCCCCTCGCGGCCTTTTTCATTTCCCACCGCGCCAACCATCCCCCGTGGACC
>DATGWV010000250.1:0-11581 GCA_035299305.1 Phycisphaerales bacterium
GCCGAGAGCGGCGGCAGTCAGATTGGCGCAGTGCTGCAGGCCCTAGGCGTGAACATTGCCGCCGGTCGTTTCTCGGTCCTCCTCAACTCAGGCGATGAGTTTGGCCCGGGCGCGTTCAACGGACAACGTCGCTGGATTGAGATCTCGGTTCGCACACCGGATGGCGGCGGCATTTATCAGGTACTCTCGCCTCGCCAGGAAATCAACGTCGCGCCGTACGCCGCCTACGCGGCAGTCGCCGCCGACGCGGGGAAGGTCGGTGGCTTCACGCCCGAGCAACTGCGCGACGCTGGCGGATTGACGGGGACGCTCCCCGACACGGCGCTGTCGAGCAACATCCCGCTGCGGACCGCGAGCCAGACCTTCAGCGGGGCGAACTCGTTTAACAACTCCAACAACACATTTCTCGGCAACGGCGCCGGTCTCACCGGGCTCAACGCATCGAGTATCGCGAGCGGCACCGTACCAGACGCGCGACTCTCAGCCAACGTCGCCCTGCGCGGCGGGAGCCAGACCTTCAGCGGAACCAACGTCTTCTCCGGCCCGAACCTCTTCAACAACCCGACCAACTCGTTCTTCGGAAACGGCGCCGGGCTTACCAACCTCAACGCATCCAACATCGTCAGCGGCGTGCTCTCGGAATTGCAGCTCCCCACGAACGTCGCGTTTCGCACCGCCAGCCAGACCTTCACCGGCTCCAACACGTTCACTGGTTCCAACACGTTCTCCGCACTCACATCCTTCAACGACCGCATCGGCGTCGGGACCGCTCCATCCAACAACTTCCGAATGCACCTCGCGGGTGGGGCTGGACAGTGGAAGGGTGGCATCGCCGCAAGTGGCGCGACGTTCGCGGTAGTCATGGGTGAGCTAGCGGGTCGTGCAACGATCGGCGCCAATGACGCCGCGTTCCAGTCTTGGCAGGACCTTCAAATCAACCCCTTCGGCGGAAGCGTGATCATCGGCGGCAACCAGCAGGCTCAACCGGGCGGAGTGCTTCAGGTCTACAGCGGCCCGGAAGCGTCAAGCTCGCCCAACAGCGGGCTGATCCGAGTTGGCGCGACAAACGGTCAGTCGCTGGTCATGGACACCGACGAAATCAGCTCGCAAACCACAAGCGGCGTCGCGTCAACGCTGCGACTCAACCGACTCGGTGGAGACGTCAGGGTCGGTGGAAACTTGTTCGCTCCGTCGATCCGGTTCGACGATGGCTCTGTCATGAACTCGGCACCGATCGTTCAACAGGTCTTCGATCCAACGGTTCGGACGGTCAGCGCCGGTGGTTGGATCGAGTACAACCTCTCCGCTCCGGGCGCCAGAGCTGGCATGGGAGTCATCGTGAATCCCGTGGCCAGGCTCGAGACACACGATGTTCTGGCGTCGGCGCGAATCTCGGGCCCCGACTTCATCCAGCTCCGGATCCAAAACACCGGCAGCGATCCCACCGTGTACGTCAACCGCACGTGGATCGTCATGCTGCTCCCGCCCACCAGCCCGTGATTGGAGTGCGTCCAGTTCTCGCAGGAGTGCAGATGCGAATGCTTCAGGGCCGCGACGGCGCGGCCTGGGCGTCAGATTCGCGTTCAGCGATGCTCTGCCATTTGTCCGCATTCGCCGCGTCATCCAGCCGTTTGTACGACCATCGAATTGCACCGGCCACTCGCGGCGTCATTGGCGCAGCTTGCGGGTTGGTCTTGCAGCATTCATATGCACGGAGCAGGTACGGCAAGGATTCCGCGGGAGCGCCTCCGACTGAGTACATGGATCCTACCTGAAGCAATGCACGAACGACCTGCTGATCGCACTCGCTCGATGTGGCGACGAGCTCCGCAAGTGCCGCATCTGCCTCGGCGAGGGATGCGTCGCGCTGGTCGGCGTACAGCATGGCTCCCGCGAGATACATGCGGTTATACGTGATTTGTGCGAGTGGAACGCCGGAAGCCCGCTGCTTGGCGATTGCGAGCTGGATGGGCTCGATCGTTGAAGGTCCGTCGCCGCGACGTGCCTTGGCGTAATTGAGCATCACGGCGCCAGCTACGACATCGACGTGATCTTCACCAATTGCTGCTGCTGAAGCTTTGTAGTTGCTGTCAAACACGTCGACAGCCTCGTTCAGCATGCTGTTTTCCATGTACGCGATGCCCAGTTGCCAGCCCATGTTGAAGGTCGTCGCATCCGTGGGCGTACGACGGACGCGGATGTCGTACCCCTCGCGGCTGTACTTGATCCCCTCCTTGTAGTCGCCTTTTCGGCCCAGCGCCACACCGAGATTGGATAGGGCAGACGCGCGAAGCAATTCATCCTTTTGAGCAACTTCTGACGCGATCATGCTCTGCAAAAGCTCGATGGCTTTGTCGTAGTCGCCCCGCGTCGAGTACGTCTGCGCGAGGGCTCCAGTGGTTTGGTAAATGAGGACCGGAGAGGCCGATGCATCTGCAAACTTCGCCGCACGGGCGAATCGCTTCTCCGCTTCCTCCGGCTTGCTTTGCCTGCTGGCGACGTAACCAAGCCGAATCATGCTCAGCGTGCGAAGTTCTCTGGCTCGCAGCGCGTCAATGTTGCCCAAGGGCTCGATCTGCGGTTCAAGAAGTTTTTCCACGGCGTCGTAATCGCCTGTGAGATAAAGCGGCTCTGCGAGCGAATAGGCGATTTCGCCTCGAACGAGGTGGTCGTTCGGTGGCGCAGCAAGAAAGTCCAACGCAGCTACATTCAGGAGTTGCTCGAAGGTGGCACGCGGTCCCAGTCGCGCCGGATGGACGCGCATGAGCAGTTCTCGCAGATACTTCGTGACCTCCTCAGAACGCGTCAACGACAGGTCGGCTGCAGCGCGGGCGATGTCGGCATCTCGAAGTGACTCTTCAGCCCGTGTGCGCGCAGCGAGCGCGTCGCGATAACTCAGAGCTGTTCCCGCCAAGCCAGCGATCAAGGCAATTGATGTCAATGCTGCTGCGCCAACCATGAGCCGGTTTCGCTGTACGAACTTCTGCACGCGATAGGTCGTGCTGGGCGGACGCGCGATGATTGTGCGGCCTGCCAAGTAGCGCTCAATGTCTGCAGCGAGCTCACTCGCCGACTCATATCGCTGAATGGGATCGGGGCTGCACGCTTTAAGCACAAGGCAATCAAGCTCCACCGGCACGCCGCCCGCAACCCCGCTGCTGCCCGGCTGCATTCTGGCCTGACTTGGCGGGACATGGCGATACGTGCGAAGCACTCGCTCAACTTCAATCGCGGCCACTTCGCGCAGAGCGGAAGTTGGCACGGGGAGTTGGCCAGTCAAAAGCTCGTACAGAATAACGCCGAGTGCGTACACGTCGGAACGCACATCTGCATCAGGTCGGGCGGCATCAGCCTGTTCGGGACTCATGTACGTCAGCGTGCCGACAAGCTGGCCCGCCAATGTGCGATCGGCCCGTGCGAATCCGGCGGAGAGCAACTTGGCAACACCGAAATCGATGACTTTTGGAACAGGCTGCGCATCTTCGTCGCTCACCAGAATATTGGACGGCTTGAGATCGCGGTGCAGAATACCGCGATTGTGCGCATGCTGTACACCGCGACACACCTGCACAAATAGCTCGAGCCGCTGCCGCAGCGAGAGATTGTGTAGCGCTGCGTAGTCGGTGATGGGGGGGCCATCGACCAGTTCCATCGCGATATATGACTGACCGTCTTGCGATGTGCCGGCGTCAAGCAATCGAGCGACGTTGCGGTGCTCCATCCGGGCGATTGCATGGCGCTCGTCTTCGAATCGCTCGAATAGCTGCGGACTGTGCAGTTCGCCTCGCAACACCTTCACTGCGGCCCGACGCCGAACCGGCACTTCTTGGTGCGCACGATACACATTGCCCATGCCGCCTTGAGCGATAAGTGACTCAATGACAAATGGACCAATGCGAGTTGGCAGCAGGCCGCTTGACGTGAGTGAAGGTGGTGGCTGAATGAGTGGAGTCAACTCATCGCCCACATGAACTTCCAGCAAGCGACGCACTTCTTTTGCCAGGGCAGGGTCGTCGGCGAGGCGCTCGTTGATCCAAGCCTGCTGTTGGAGAGGATTGAGACTCTCCAGCACGAGCAGAGTCTCCTTCATTCGCTCGCGTCGCTTGTCGTCCATCGCCTGCTCCGATCATGCCGTGCCCGGCTTGCGAAGCTCCTGTGCAAGCCACCGACGGGCAAAAGCCCAGTCACGCTCCACAGTTCGCTCCGTCACGCCGAGCGAAAGAGCGATCTCCGCAAAGTCCAGTCCGAGATAGAAACGCATTCGAACGACCTTTGCCGACCGTTCGTCCGTCTTTTCGAGTTGATTCAGCGCTTCATCGACCGCCAGGATCTCATCCGCCGAGCGATCTATGGCAAGTTCGGCCAACTCAAGAGACACTCGCTGCTGGCCGCCGCCCCGTTTCGCAGCGTGTGCCCGGCGAGCGCGGTCGATCAGAATGCTCCGCATCGCAACTGCGGCCGCCGCGATGAAGTGAGTGTGACCATTCCACGTCTTGTTGGGGTCATATCCCAGCTTCACAAAAACTTCATGAAGGAGCTCGGTCGGACGAAGCGAAGCACCATTGCCCACTGTCCGCAGACGCTGTTCTGCGAGTCGATGCAGTTCCTCGTAGACGCGAGAAATGAGCGTGTGCGCGTGCTCATTCGCGAGATGTGAGTGAGCGGCCTCGTGTGTGATGGACGCGTTGTCATGAGCCACGGCAATCACATCATACCAGATATGTCTGTCTTGTGAAGTGACCCCAGATTCGCTTGCTTCTTGTGTCGGTTGAAGCGTCGGCATTGCGTTTCCTTCTGGTCAGCTGTGCGAGGGCCCGACAACGCGATGGACTTCGACGCAGCGGAGAAGTTGGATCTGCGCAACGCTCGAGCGAGAAGGAGAATGCCATGTCTATGAGCCAGAAGTTGATCGTTCCCGCTTTGTTGATCGTCGCTGCGGTCGGTGGTGGGATGGTGTCCAACCTGTCATCGAACGAAGCCCACGCACAAACCGGCGTCGCAAGCAAGGCCCCGACATGGGCCGCGGGCGGCAAGCGTGAGCGACTGACGCCTGACAACTGCGTGTTCGCATTCATCGATCATCAAACTGGTCTTATGAATCTGGTCGGCGATACGCCGACGGTCGAGTACAAGAACTATGTCGTCGGTCTTGCAAAGCTGGCGAAGATCTACGAGATTCCGTCGGTCATCACAACGAGCGCGGAGAATGGACCGAACGGCCCGAAACTGCCGGAAGTCGTTGCGTTGCTGCCGAAAGCCCCCTATATCAAACGCAACGGCCAGATCAACGCGTGGGAAGACCCGGCATTCGTTGATGCCATCAGGAAGACTGGACGTACCAAAATTGTGATGAGCGGGATCACCACCGATGTGTGCGTCGCGTTCGCCGCCTTGTCGGCGCTTGACGCGGGCTTTGAGGTGTATGTCGTGACCGACGCATCGGGCAGCATGAGCGAGCAGACCCAGTTGGCTTCCCTCATGCGGATGCAGGACGCGGGCGCGATCATCGGTACGTGGTTTGCCCTGTCGTGCGAAATGCTCTACGACTGGCGCAACCCCAAGGGAGGCGAGACCGCGCAGCTCTTCGTCGAGCACTTCCCCGCGTACGCGGAAATCTACCACAGCCACCAGTCTGCGACCGGCCAAGCCGCGAGCAAGTAACCGCGAGCGATGTAAACGAGCTACATCCCCTCCATCGACGTGCGTTGAGAAGATCGACGTGCGTCGTTTCTGATCAAATCTCCCTTCCCTGTGTTTGCGGAGTGACAAAGCATGCTTACCCATCCCTTTCGACCCGAAGATACCGCACTTCTGCTCATCGACCACCAAGTGGGCACGATGCAGCTTATCAAAACCATGCCCCTCGAAGCAGCCGTTCGCAATACGGTGGCGCTGGCGAAGGCAGCGAAGATACTCGGCCTGCCTGTCGTCCTGACAAGTTCTCAGGAAGACCGCGTGCAGGGACCGCTTGTCTCGCAGCTGCGAGAGATTCTGCCGGAGGCATTTGATCGCCGCGTGAAGCGAGCAGGAATCGTGAACGCGTGGGCAGACACCAGCTTCCGCAACGCGGTCGTGTCGACCGGACGACGCAATCTGATTATGGCCGGCGTCACCACGGACGTGTGTCTGGTATTTCCCAGTATCAGCGCTGTCGCGGACGGCTTCCGCGTGCAAGCCGTCATGGACGCATCTGGTTCTCCGTTCGCCGACTCAGAAGAGTTGTCGCGTCGACGCATGGAACGTGGCGGCGTGGTGCTGACCGCAACAAACACGATGGTTGCCGAACTGGCGCAGGACTGGAGCACGCCGGCGGGATCGCAACTGATTCAACTTCTATTCACAGATGTGCTGCCGCGCATCGGCTGAGCACATGTGTCCACGCTGAACGAATCTGCTCGCAACAGGGAGTCTCTCGCAATGTCTCAACTCATCTCTGATCGTGTGGTTCGAGCTGTCATGTATGTGGCAATCAGTCTCCTCTTGCTGTTCACATGGGGCTTCGGCGCTGTCGCAAAGTTGTCGGCCGCCGGACAAGTGCCGGAGTGGTTCACGCAAACTTTCGAGAAGACGTTCCTGAACACCTTTCCCGGCCTGTGGGCATCGTTCTACTCAATTGCCGTCCTTGAAGCGGTCGTCGCCCTGCTCGCGATTGGCTCGCTGATCACGGGCGAAGCGTTTCGACCGCGTAAACCCGTGTTGCTCGTGGTCTCAATCCTCATAAGCATGCTGCTGTTCGTCCAACTCAACTTCGGAAAGCAACTGCTGCAAGACTTCACGGGCGCGCATGAACTGTTCATGTACTTCGCGGGCGCTCTGATCATGCTGCTTGCGGTGCGTCACTTTGAGTCCTCCAACCGAGCCGCGACCACGTCCGCCACTTAAGCCACAGGAGATCACACATGCACATCACACGCCGTCATCTTCTCGCCGCCGGCGCATCCGCCGCCGCTTTGGCCATGCTGCAGGGCTGCACGCGAGCTGCGACGACAAAGACACTCGACGGGGATGCTTCCCCGGCGGACCTGATCGTTCGAAACGCCAAAGTCACAACCATGGAAAAGTCGCGGCCGAGCGCTCGAGCGATTGCATGCCGAGCGGGTGTCATCGTTGCTGTTGGCAGCGAAGATGAGGTCCTCGCCCTCCAAGGAGCAAATACCCGCGTGATCGACGCGGGAAATCGTCGCATGATCCCCGGTCTCAACGACACGCACACGCACACGGTGCGAGGCGGCCTGAACTACGCGCTTGAATTGCGATGGGATGGCGTGACGAGTCTCAAGCACGGTCTTGCAATGCTGCGCGAGCAGGTGCAGCGCACGCCACCGGGTCAATGGGTCCGCGTCGTGGGTGGCTGGTCCTACGCACAGTTTGAAGAGAAACGACTTCCCACGCTTGACGAACTCAACGCAATCGCCCCGGATACGCCCGTGTTTGTGCTGTACGTTTACACATCCGCGATGCTGAACAAAGCATGCCTCAAGTATCTAGGCATCGACAGGAACTTCCCCGGCAACAAGTATCCTGGCGGCAAGATCGTCCGCGATGCATCGGGAGAACCAACAGGTCTCTTGCTGGCTGACCCATCGGCCCTGATTCTCTACTCAACGCTGAATGACGGTCCGAAGCTCAACATGGAGCAGCAGATGCTCTCCAGCCGCCACTTCATGAAGGAACTCAACCGACTCGGGATCACCAGTTCGCTTGACTGCGGTGGCGGCTTCCAGAACTGGCCCGATGACTACCTGGTCATCAAGGAACTGCATAGGCGAAACGAACTCACTATGCGAATCGGGGTATCCACGTTCATTCAGCGACCTGGTAAGGAACTGGAAGATTTCCAGTCATGGACGGAACGCTACACCCCGCGATTCAACGGCATCGGTGAGGGCGACGACATGTTCTACCTGCTGGGCGGCGGCGAGATGCTTGTACGCTCCGCCTACGACTTTGAGGTTTTCAACATGCCGCAGGTCATTCCGCCGCCAAACGCTGAGAAGGATCTCGAAGCGGTCGTTCGGCTGCTCGCACAGAAGAAGTGGCCTTTCCGCTTCCACGCAACGTACAACGAAACCGTGAGCCGCCATCTCGACGTGCTTGAGCGCGTGCATCGCGAGACGCCAATCGATGACTTGCACTGGATCTGCGATCACGCAGAGTCGCTGGATGACCGCAATATCGATCGCATCGCCGCGCTCAACGGCGGAGTGGCCGTGCAGAATCGCATTGCATTCCAGGAACTGCCCTTTCTCGAGCGATACGGTCCGAACGCGGCTGAGGAAGCCCCGCCGATCAAACGGATCATGAAAGCAGGTGTGCCTGTGGGCGCGGGCACTGATATGTCGCGCGTCAGCAGTTACAACCCATGGGCCTGTATTCGTTGGCTCGTCACGGGCAAGGGGGAGGGTGGAGCGACGTTGCTCTCGCGTCGGACTCGGCTGGACCGCGAGACGGCCCTGCGACTGTGGTGCGACAATTCGTGGTTCAGCCGCGAGGAGAAGAAGAAGGGGCGACTTGCACCAGGCATGCTCGCAGACTTCGCTCTTCTTGACGAAGACTACTTCGCAATCGAGGAGGACCGCATCGCTGATGTGGAGAGCGTGCTCACCGTTGTCGGCGGTCGCGTGGTCTACGCCTCCCAAGAGCACAAAGCGCTTGATTCCAGTTTGCCAGCGATGGATGCGACATGGTCGCCAGTGCTTCATTACACATCATGGAGGGGCCGCGCGATTCGCGGATAAAGCCAATGCAACACACACCTGTTCTCCAGCATGTCACACTGTGTCTTACGTTCGCAGCGGGGTCGGTCACTGCCCTCGGTCAGACCGCGCCAGCCACAGATCAACAGCCCGCGTTTACACCTCCCCCTTACAAACTGTTTCGGTACGATGACGACTACAGCTATCTTCGCGACCCGACCAAGCGAGTCGACTGGACCGACGATCTCAAGGACATGTCGCTTGACGAAGGCGGCGATCTGACGCTCTCCGTCGGCGGCGAGGCCCGTACGCGCTACGAGTACTACTCAGCACCGTCGTTTGGTCTGCGTGGCCCAAGTCACGATGACTTCGCCCTCCAGCGATTCCTCCTCCACGGTGATCTTCAGATCGGTGATCGCTCCCAGCTGCACGGCCGAGCCTTTGTGCAGTTGCTGTCTGGGCTGGTGTGGGGCGAGGAGTATCTCAAGGCCGCAAACCAGGACAATGCACTCGATGTCCAACAAGCGTTTGGCGATCTTGTCTGGGGCGACAACCGCGCATCTTCCATCGCGAAGGGCGATACATCCGTCATGTTGCGACTCGGACGACAGGAGATGGGGTTTGGGTCGTTCCGACTCGTGACGTTGCGTGAGCCCACCAACGCGCGGCTTACGTTCGACGGCGTGCGTGCATCGCTCAACATATCAAAGATGACGTTTGATGCGTTCCTTGTTCGTCCGGGCGAACCAAAGACAGGTGTGTTCAACGACGGCGAGGATGACAATACGACGTTCTGGGGCTTCTACTCAACGTTGCCACTGCTACCCGAGAAGCGACTCGCGCTCGATCTCTACTACCTGGGTCTTGATCGACGAAACTCGCGCTTTGTCAGTGGCGTCGGCGACGAAACCCGCCATAGCTTCGGTGCGAGAATCTGGGGACGCTACGCGGGATGGGATCATGACACCGAGTTCGTTTTCCAGTTCGGCGACTTCAAACGTGGCGCAGTCTCCGAGGACATTGTCGCATGGACCGTTGCGAGTAACACTGGATACACCTTCGAGAATGCAGCCTGGAAGCCCCGACTCGGCCTGAAACTGAATGTCGCCAGTGGCGACGACGACCCCAACGACGACACGCTCGGCACTTTCAACCCTCTCTTTCCGCGCAACAACTACTTCAACGATGCAACGCTTCTCGCACCCTACAACTTCTTCGATGTACACCCCAGCATCACTGTAAAGCCAACCGACACACTCACGCTCACGGCGAGTTGGGACGCGTTCTTCCGGTATAGCACGGATGACGCGGTCTTCTCACCGGTAGGGATCGCCGTGCCGGCAAGTGCATCGGACGATCGCTTCGTTGGCAGTTCCCTGTCAATGTCTGCCGAGTGGGCGATCAATCGGCACGTGTCCCTAGCTGGCAGTTACGTGCACTTCTTCAAAGGTGACGTCGTGAAGGACGCGGACGGGAAAGACGTTGACTTCTTCGGAATCTGGCTGACGGCGAAGTTCTAAGGGGGTCAATCGAGAACCGCGTGACATCAGACGCGACTGGCCGTCGTGAGGGGGTAAGGGATCATTTCCCTCACACTTTTCGAATGGGACCAACGCTCGCGCGTCACGGAAATCGCCGCAGGCATTGAGGGGAAGTTTCCCCACGCCATAACCGCCTCGTGAAACGCCGAAGGTGGCCCATGTCGGCGATTCACTGCGATGAAGTGCGATTCCCGGCTGCGAAACATGCACACATCGCGACGAAGTTGGATGACTACAGAGCCTGCACACGCGAAATGTTGCCTGAGCACGCGTGATTGAAATCTGCGGCGGTGAGCATCGCGGTGCTGCGTGAGCGTCACGGGTCGGGCGCATCAACTCTAGCGGCAGTGGGGTGTCAGCGTGTTGCTGTCGTGCTGGCCACCGCGTTGTTGACCACGCGTGTGGGCTTGCTCGCGACTTGATGCAATGTTCGCATGCCAAGGCCCGGAACAGCTCAAGGCGAATAGAGTTGATCGAACTGGTTGACAGTCTGTCACGGGAGTGCGGATCACTCTGCCGCCACGCCCAGCGTCAAAAAGTGATAGGAATAGTTAGCATTTGTGAAGGACGGTATCGCCCTATGAAGTTCATCGCCGCCCTCTCGATCGCGCTCACTTGCGCATACGCACCCACGACGCAAGCCGCCGAAGCCGGGCCCGGCCAATGCGTGCAGGTCTACACCACCGCCAAAGACACCCCGCTCCGCCTCACGCTCAGCCACCAACTGCAACTCACGCCCACGCAGCCCTCACCCGAAACCGACGTTGCAATCTTCGTCAATCCCGACAAACGCTACCAAACCATCCTCGGCATCGGCGGAGCCATCACTGACGCCAGCGCCGAGGTCTACGCAAGCCTCAGCGAAGCCGCGCAGCAAGAACTCATGCGGGCCTACTTCGATCAAGCAAACGGCCTCGGCTACAGCCTGCTGCGCACCACCATCCACAGTTCCGACTTCTCCAGCGCCAGCTACACCTACATCCAAGAAGGCGACAAGACCCTCAGCACCTTCGACATCGCGCCCGACAAAAGGCATCGCATCCCCATGATCAAGCAGGCGATCAGCACCGCCGGCGGCAATCTCACCACCATTGCCAGCCCCTGGAGCGCGCCCGCATTTATGAAAGACAACAACAACATGCTCCAAGGCGGCAAGCTGCTGCCGCAGTATCGCGAGGCGTGGGCAACGTACTTCACCAAGTTCATCAACGCCTATGAGCGCGAAGGCATTCCCATCTGGGGCATCACCGTGCAAAACGAACCCATGGCCCGCCAGACATGGGAATCCATGATCTACACCGCCGAGGAAGAGCGCGATTTCCTGCGCGACTACCTCGGCCCCAT
>DATGWV010000251.1:0-3103 GCA_035299305.1 Phycisphaerales bacterium
GGGACGTGACGATGCAGCGACCAAGAAACTCCGCGACTTGATTGAAACCTCGAGGCTTTGACGCACGGATGACCGCGTTGCCTTCGTGCGTGAACGCTGCGCCGCACTCGGGGCACACACCATCAGGCAACGTTGTCAGGTCGTAACCGCACGAGAGGCAACTATCCGGGTCTGTCGCAGACATGGCGTGACTCGATTGGAACTTACTGCACAAGCCCCTTCGTCAGCCGCATGAACGCTGTTTCCAGGTTCACCGGTTCTTCGGCGAACTTGGTCATGCGGAAGCCGCGCGTTACGAGCACGTTGGGCACGTCAGCGACATTCAGCCCCTGGGGGCCGCCGTCTTCGTAGGTCACGTGGATGAGTTTGCTGCCAACCGCCGCTGTCACGCTGTCGTCGTTGGCGAGGGCGACTTTCTTGACGCCAGGCAGCGTCGCGAGCATGCGAGCGGCGTCTTCGATGCGATCTGTCACGCCGATGTGCAGCACGTGGCCCATTTTGGCGCGACGCAGAATCTCGTCGACGCCGCCGTTGAAGAGCAGCGTGCCGCGCTCGATGATGCCCACGACGTTGCACAGTTCGGCGAGTTCGGGCAGGATGTGCGAGGAGATCAGAATCGTCTTGCCCATGCGGCGGAGTTCTTTGAGCAGTTCGCGCATTTCGATGCGTGCGCGAGGATCGAGGCCGCTCGCGGGTTCGTCCATCAGCAGCACTTTTGGATCGTGCAGCAGCACGCGGGCCACGCTCAAACGCTGTTGCATGCCGCGCGAGAGGCTGTTGACTTCCGCCGTCGCTTTGTATCCCAGGTCGGTCAGTTCCAGCACGTCATGCACGACCTTCTTGCGTTGCTGGCCGTGAATGCCGTAGCTGGCGGCGAAGAATTCGAGATACTCCGTGACGACCATGTCTTCATACGCGCCCAGTTCGTCGGGCACGTATCCAATCAACGGGCGAATCTGGCGATTCTGATATCCGACGGTCAGTCCGGCGACATTCGCCTGCCCGCTGCTTGGTTTGAGCAGGGTCGCGAGAATTTTGATCGTCGTGGTTTTTCCCGCGCCGTTGGGGCCGATGAAGCCGAAGCAGTCGCCCTCATTGATCGTCAGGTTGAGGTTGTTGAGCGCGACGAGATCGCCGTAGCGTTTGGTGAGGTTGATGGTTTCGATCATCGGCATGGAGCGGACTTTCGTGAAGCGTGTGAACGAACCGGAAACTAGCGAATCGTGAAGTTGTGGATCAGTTGCCCTCGGCGGGCTCGGTGGGCTTACTTGTCGGTCGCGGCTGGCGACCCGTCTGTTCTTCTGGCGGACCCACGGGCGGCGGGGCGGGCGAGAGCGGATATACCCAGCGCACGAACGTGAGCCCTTTGCTGGGCACCGGCTCGCCATCGACAAACAACGGCACGGGCGACTCAATTCCGTCACCGCCTTGCTTGCCGACCAGACCGATGATGATGATGCACGGCTGCGTCATCCACCGGCTGAGATCAAAGCCGTGCAGCAGTTGCCGCGTTGTGGCGGCTGTGCTGGCCGTGCCACTGGAAAAATCTGGTTGACGCGATGCGTGCAGAAACGCCGAGGCGTAGAGCCGATTCTCGAGCGTGCCAGCGTCAACCGTGTTGGACACGACACCGAATGCGGAATTGCCTGCGGCGGCTGTCTGACTACTGAGCCACTGCTGCAGGTCACCAGCTCCCGACCCTGTGGCGAAAATCGTTGAGAGGTCGAGGTCAACACCAGGATCAAACGTGGGCAGTACCATCGCACGCCCCACCGCTTCGACACCTTGTACCGTTGCTCCAAGATTGCCCTTCACCGGTGTCTGACCACGTACCAGAATCACGAAGCCGTCAGTGATTGGCCCGGGCAGGTTGTGCCGCACGGTGCCGATGACCAGCGGTGCGCCGGGCGGAATCTCTGCATTCGGCGGGAATGCGCGAATGACGGGCTGCTCGCCCTCTGGCAATGGCGGCGCACCCGCTGGCTGCACCGGACGGATCATGTCCCATGTGGGGCTGCCTGACCAGTCCATCTGCACTTGCTTCACCGTCGCTCGCACCGGCACGCGAATGGCATCGGGCGAACGCGTGTCTATCGGATAGCCGCGACTGTCGGGGAATGACGCCGCAGTTGCGGCATCTTCGCTGGGAGATTCGAACGCGGCGATGGCGCTGGGTGAGCGATCGTCGATACCTGTCGGGTTGCCCACGCTGATCGTGGCGGAGCCGTAGCGCGGCACCAGCACGCTGGCCCACGAGCGGGCACGCTGCACGGGCTGGCCGTATACGTGATCAAGCACTGTGAAGTGTGTTGCCGTGGTGCGCAGCGGACGCAGGAACGTTGCGAGCCCCCACGCCAGCACCGTGAAGAAGACGCCGCCAATGACAAACGCGACCCAACTGTGCCGGTGCTGATCCTTGCGCTTGAGCAGGAAAAACAGCGGCGGGCCGACCACGAGCCAGTAGAGGGCGAAGACGAGGAAACCGACCAAGGCGCCGATTGCTGAAACGCCCGTGATGTTGATGAGTCGGGGAATCTCGTTGTCAATCATCCAACGCGGACGCGTTGCGGTGTCCACGCGTGTTGGATCGGCGAACAGCGGCTTGAGATTGCCTGATCGTCCGAGCACGCGATGCCAGAAGATGTCGGCTTCGACGTTCTCGAACTGACTGAAGCGCGTGTCGTTGAAGTCAAAGCCCACGAGCGTGACCGCGCCCGCGCCGACGAGCCGCCGCACCACGACGCACTCACCATCGGGACCGTTCAAGATCGGCGTCGCCTCGCTGGGCAGCGCGCGCGGGTTGATTGTGAACGTGTGCAGCACGCCGCGCTGCGGGAAGGGCGTGTCGGTTTTCCCTGACAGCAGCGGCCGATACCGCAGCAACGACACGTTCTCGCGCCGATTGAACACGACATAGGGCATGATGTCGTGCAGCGGGTTGGTGTCCTTGCCGCCCGTCCACAACTGCGAAACCGCAGGCAGAATGATGACGAGATGCCCGCCGCGATTGACCCATTCGCGAATCGCATCGGCGCGATCCGCGCGAAGCTCGGTGAGTTCGCCGCTGCCCCACACAATCACGCTGAACGGATCAAGACCCATC
>DATGWV010000252.1:0-16194 GCA_035299305.1 Phycisphaerales bacterium
CCCTAATGCCTAGTCCCTAATCCCTAGTCCCTAATCCCTAGTCCCTAGTCCCTAGTCCCTA
Source organism: Phycisphaerales bacterium (assembly GCA_035299305.1). Taxonomy (GTDB): domain Bacteria; phylum Planctomycetota; class Phycisphaerae; order Phycisphaerales; family UBA1924; genus BJHL01. The sequence goes on from DATGWV010000252.1 coordinate 62, forward strand.
TGACCAACGTGCTCGGCGGGAGTCGAACCTGCAACCTTCGGCTTCGGAGGCCGACGCTCTATCCAATTGAGCTACGAGCACAAGCGGCGGGAGTATAGGGGGAAAATGCGGGGATGCGAAGCAACAACGTCGCTCCGTTCGACGATGTGCGTGGGTTTGTGACTCGCAAATCCACTCGTCGTGCTTCAGCCGCACGCGCCGCCGGCGAGGGTGTTGAAGAAGTCGATCACGTCCTGATCCTCAGGGAAAACGCCGTTGTTGTTGAAGTCGATGTCGCGACAGGTGGGACAGTCGGCGCCGGCGAGAACGTTGAAGAAGTCGATGACGTCCTGATCTTCGGGGAAGACGTTGTTGCGGTTGAAGTCGATGGAGTCACACTGCGGAACGTTGAGGGCAAAGCCGAGCAGATAGGGACTCTCGCCGCATGCGTTGGTGGCGATGCAGCGGAACTCCTGATAGCCGCCGGCGGGCACGAGGTCGCTGAGATGAAGGGTGTCGGTACTCGCCCCGGAGACGGTACCGAGGCCGGGCACAAAGCCATCGGTGAGCGGGGTCCATGTTCCAGTCGCGCCGCCAACTCGCCGCTGCCACTCAGGCGTGATCGGCGGCGCGCCAGAGATTCTCACCGACATCGTCGTGCTGTCGCCTGGCGTTCCAGACCCCGCGCTTGATCCAAAAAGAATGTAAGGCTCGGGCAGCGCGTCGAAGCGCACATCGTCGATGAGCGTGTCGAATCCATTGGGCAGCCCCTGCGCTTGAAACTCCACGATGTACTGGCCTGGGTCAAAGTCGTAATTGCTAATCACGGTCTGCCAGAAATCCCCGAGGGGATACGGACCGGCCGCATCGCCGAAGATGGAGTAGTACGGAGAGCCATCACTCGCGCGCAGCACGCGCATGAAGTAAGGGGATGTGACCGCGCCAGCGGCCGCGCTGGCTCGCCACTGAATATGAACCACTTGCCGATGCGGCACCGTGAAAACCTGTCGCAGGGCGTAACTGTTGGTATTGCCGATGTCCAGGTACTGCGACTCCTGCGGCGCGAGCGGCCAGATGGGTCCAACTGCGCCGCGGAACAGGAAGCCGCCGACCACGGGTGTCCATGTCCAGCCGGTGGGCGTGACGTTCGCCTGCGTGCTGTTGTCCGCGATGACGGGCAGTTCAAAACCGCCGTTCTGAATGAGCGGCTGCGGAAAGCACTGCGCGAACGCGGATGAAGCGAAGACTAGTGAAGCGACGGGGGCAAGACGCAGTTGCATGCAGACAACATACCACCACCCGGCGGGGCAAGCAACCAAAACTGAGCGAGAAATGTGGGCCGAGAACACGCGATTTCACAGACACTGGCCGCCAGCGAGGACGTTGAAGAAGTCGATCACGTCTTGATCCTCAGGGAAGACGCCGTTGTTGTTGAAGTCAATGTCATTGCACGCGGGGCAATCGGCACCGGCGAGGACGTTGAAGAAATCGACGACGTCTTGGTCTTCGGGAAAGACATCGTTGTTGTTGAAGTCGATGTCGTCACAGCGGGAGTCGAGTGGCAACATCCAGTACTCGCGGCCCTGCGTGGGCGTGCGAGCTGTGAACAGCAGGCGATTGTTGTAGATGCCAGCCAACTGTGGCGAGCTCGAAATCGAGCCGGGCCAGAGATCGGCGACCATGCGCGTGCCTTGAGGCGTGCCGTCGGTGGTCCAGAGTTCGAATCCGTGCGTCCCGTCGTTGGCGACGAAGAAGAGGTGCGTGGCCGTGGCGAGATAACCAGACGTGTACGGCTCGGTTGAACCCGCACGAGAGCGAGAAGACTGTGGGCCTGGCCAGATGTCTTTGAGCAGCGTCGTATTCACGGCCGTGCCATCGGAGAGATGCATCTCGGTACCCATCGCGGCGGTTTCGGCAAAGAAGGCGAATCGTGGGCCGGTTGGCGTTTGAATCACTGGACTGAAAAGACCGAGAGCGGGCACATTCCCTTCAACTGGCCGCGTGCCCGACACGGTGCCGTCTGTTTCGTGCAGCACGGCAGGAAACACGCCGCCGTTGTTCACGCGGGCCGCAAAGTACCCGCGACCGTTGAGCACGGTGAACCACGGTCCCGGCAGTGCCTCCATCGCGAGCGGAAGATCGAGCATCGTCTGCGTGGTTTGCGGTGTGCCGCCGGTCAACGCGAGACCGACGGTTGTGCCGCGAAACGCCGAGCGGACGACGATGTTGCCGTTGGGCAACTCAAATCCGAGCGAGACATTGGATGATGCGAAGCTAAACGACGGCAACGTCCATTCGCCCAGGAGCGACGCGGGCTGCGAGCCCTGCACGACCTCGAGTCTGACGCTCTCTGTGCCACTTGCAACGTCGTTGACTAAGTAGAAGAGCCGGTCGCCAGTAGCTTTCAACGGGACGCCGGTAAGTGAGTACGCATCGGACATGGAGCGAAGAGGTGTTGTCGTTCCTTCCGGGCGCAGGGCAAAGAGACGTCGTTCGCCGTCTTGAAGCTGGTGGACATAGAGAGAGCCGTCTTCTGCCGAATACCCTACTGCATCCTCGCGCGGCACCGCGACGGTGATGTTGCCGAACAGATCGAAGCCACTCACGATGGCAATGGGAGACGATGTAGGTGACTCCGTACGAGTGATGACACGGGAAGTTGATCCAACTGGGGTCGCGGTCTGATAGAACGCTTGTCCCGCCGAGGTGATTGCTCCAAAGTTCGTCAAACCTTCTGCGGGCAGTGGCGTCGCGCCGGGTGATTGAAGATCGGTTGTGAGGCGCGTGGAGCCCACGGCATCCCGACCGCTGAAACGCACGTCACTGGCGACCTGTCCCTGAAACGTGCCTGCACCATCACTGCTGAACTCGATCAAGCGTGGCTGGAAAATGGTGTTCGTCGCTGGATCACCCGTTGTCACGCCCGTACGTGCCACGCCTGCAGCGTCGAAATAGCGAAAGAGAATCCTGTCATTCACGCGTGCGATTGGACGGGGTGATCTGCCGGAGAGTGGCGGCTGATTGATCGTGGTGATGCGCGTGTAGTCATTGAAGTTCCCCGCTGACGTGAAGAGTTCCTCTTGGCCGCTGCCGATGCGACCGACGAACACCACACGATCGCCCTGCGGCGTGGAATAGCCGATCATGGGACTCGTCGTTTCACTCTGGAAAGGCGAAAATGCGATGGATACCGCGGGATCAACGGGGTGGAGACGCACGATACGGTCGATCGTGTTTGGGAAGGTGGTGGTCGCTCGCGACGGCACAACGCCGCCATTCATGGGTTGAAGTGAGAACCCATCCGCCGTCGGTTGCACCATCTGCACGAAGTTGAAGCCGCTTGTGTTCATCGGACGAACACCGCCCACACCGTTGATGGCGAAGAGCGAGCCGTTGCTCGAACCGTCGGCGACTTCGACAAAGTAAAACCAGTCGCCAGAACGAACGAAGTGGTCGTATAAACGCGCTCCGACAGTCGGCGCTCGATACTGCGTGACATTCGCGGGATTGCCGTCGGTGCGGTAGATGGCACCGCCCTGACAGAAAATGTACATGAACTGCTGGTGTGTGAAAAATGCGACCGGTGTTTGCGTTGCTGGAAGATCAAAGAACGGGGCGGTGCCTTCCGGCGTGCCGTCGCTTGTCCAGATGTCTACGCCTCGGCCGGTGACGACACCCGGGAAGAAGACGCGACCATTGAGCGTATCAAGACGTATACGTTGCACGACGGGATGCGTCGGTGATGCCACAAGCGACCGCGTGGTATTCGGCGCGGTCTGACTGGTCATGAGTTCGTAGCCATCCTGCAGCCAAAACACATGCGTGTCAGTCGCCGCGAGATTTGATCGGGTTCCCAGCGGGAGAGTTGATGTTGGGCGAAAGGCCTGAAATGTGTTGGCGGCCGTACCGTCGGTGATGTACACATCGGTGTTGAAAGAACCGGTGTTGCCACCCATGGTGAACGCGCGGTACGTACCCATTCGCACCGACTGAGGCAAGACGGTACCCGACGTGTAACGAATGCGAAGCAACGTGTCGAGCGGCTGTGTGCCCGCCGCGGTGCCATCTGAAGCGAGAAAGATACCCTCAGAGGTTGTTACGCCTTGCTGAAACAGACCGAGCATGCCATCGGTAAGCTGTACCGCTGCGCCGAGGGCGTAAGGTCGATCACTCGGCGGAGCCGGGCGGTAATCGATCACTGATTCCGGCGACTGGCTCTGCGCAAGCGCGGTGGTCGAAAGTGCGAATGTGGCGACGGCGGCGGCGAGAATCCCCTGCATGGTGAGATGCTACCGGGGTCGCAAAGGGCACGCAAGGTGTTATGGGTATTCGATGTGAAATCTTGACGTGCGAGGTCGTCCCATGACAAAACGCCCGGGCATGTGCTCGGGCGTTTGCTGTTGAATGAAGAACTTGATTTAACGCTGGTGTCCGTGAAGGAGACGTACTGAAACTCTTACGGGCATTCACCGCCAGCCAGCACGTTGAAGAAGTCGATCACGTCCTGGTCTTCGGGGAAGACGCTGTTGTTGTTGAAGTCGATGTCATTGCACACCGGGCAGTCGGCGCCGGCGAGGACGTTGAAGAAATCGATCACGTCTTGGTCTTCGGGGAAGACGCCGTTGTTGTTGAAGTCGATGTCGTCGCAGCCGGCGGGGGCGATGCCGGCCCAGAAGCCGCCGACGAGCGTGAAGTTGCCGCCGGTCATCGGTGCGCCGGCGTCGGGCTGGCCGATGGTGCCCGAGAGGGCGAAGTTACCGCCCGTGCTGGTGCCGCCGCCGCCGTCGATGGTGTACCAGGAGATCGAGAACTGGGCGAGGGCCGAGCTGGCGGCTGCTGCGACCACGAAGGCGGATGCGATGGCGTAACGGTTCATGGCGAATCCCTCTGGAGTAAGTGCCTTTCGAGGCACGTGTTTGATTCGACCGGGAGGCAGGTGGACGGCCCAACGAGACCCGTGTCACTACTAATAGCGAGAAGTAAGGGCGATTGCACCCACAATGTTCGATATTTTTTGTTTTGTTTCGCCGTTCGCTGCTTGGAAGGGTTATGCGCCACTTGCCAAGGCTGGTATCCTACTGGCGAGAGGTCCTTTGGGGATGTACACACACACGGCGACACACACAACCCTGCTCGCACGGCTTTCTGCCGGTCAGGACTCCTCCGCATGGACGGAGTTCGTGGATCGCTATGGCGATTTGATTCGCAGGTTCTGTCTGCTGCGGGGTTTGCAGCAGTCTGATGCCGACGACGTGCTGCAGGATGTCCTGGTCGACCTCAACCGGGCCATGCCGAATTTTCGGTATGACCCGTCCAAAGGCAAGTTTCGCAGCTATCTGAAAACTGTGGTCGTTCACGCGATTGCGCGAAAATTTCGTCAGCCCGTGCCCCAAGCCTCCCTAGGAGATATGGCTTCGGCGGTGGTGCCTGCGTCTGACGACGAGGCCGCGGAAGAACAATGGGAGCACGAGTGGCGGCAGTATCACCTGGCACACGCGATGCGCGTGGTTCGCGGGGAGTTCGCGGAGAAAGAGATGCTGGCTTTTGAGCGGTACGCCTTGGGCGGCGACGACGCCCGGCGGGTCGCGACCGATCTGGGCATGTCGACCGACCATGTGTATCAGGCCAAGAGCCGGATCACGCGGCGGCTGGCGGCGCTGATCGAGCTGGCGGTGACCGAAGAAGGTTGACGGGCGAACTCACGCGAGACGCAGGGCGATGACCGCGATGTGCTGTGGAACCTCTTATGTCCGCCACGGAAAGCAACTCGGGCAGTTGGTTCAAGGATGAAACGAGTCTGCTGGCGGAGCTGCGCCGCTCACGCATGGGGCTGGCGTCGGCGCCGGCGGTCTCGGGATACGTGGAGCTGCGCGAGCTGGCTCGCGGCGGACAGGGCGTGGTGTACACCGCGCAGCAACAGAGCACGAAGCGCCCGGTGGCCCTCAAGGTGCTGACCGATGCGCCGTACTCGGGTCGCAGCCGGCTGCGGTTTGATCGCGAAGTGGAACTCGCCGCGAGCTTGCGGCACCCGGGCATCGTCCGCGTGTACGACAGCGGCAGCACGCACGACGGCCGCCGATATCTCGCGATGGAGCTGGTCGAAGGACAGCGGCTGGACGAGTGGGCCAAGGGCAGCCGCGAATGGCGGCGCATCGTGCCGGTCTTTGTGCTCGTGTGCGATGCGTTGCAGCACGCCCACCAGCGCGGCGTCATTCACCGCGACATCAAGCCCAGCAACGTGCGCGTGGACGCCGACGGCACGCCCAAGGTACTCGACTTCGGCCTCGCGCGGCCCGTTGAACTGACGACCGAAGAGACACAAGTCACGCAGTCAGGCCAGTTCATGGGCAGCATGCCGTTTGCAAGCCCCGAACAAGCCAGCGGCGAGAACGACAAGATCGATACGCGCAGCGACGTGTACAGCCTCGGCGTGATGCTCTACAACCTGTTGACGGGCGCGTTTCCGTACAACGTCGAGGGTTCGCTGCGCGAAGTGATGGAGCGCATCAACACGCAGGAACCCGTTGCGCTGCGAAGGCAGATGCCGCAGGCGCCGGCGGACCTCGAGACGGTCATCGCCACGTGTCTGGCGAAGGAGCCGGGGCGGCGCTATCAGTCGGCGGGTGAACTTGCGGCGGATTTGCGACATGTGCTGGCGGGCGAACCCATCAGCGCTGTGCGCGAAGGCGCATGGCGAACGCTGGGCCGGCAGGCCAAGCGATACAAAGCGATCGCATGGACGAGCGGCGTGGCGGCGGTGCTGGTGGCGGGGTTGCTCGTGCTGAACGTGCGCTCAGCGCGCGAGGCGCAGCGCGAACGCGACGTAGCCCGCGAGCAGGCGGCGATTGCCGAGAAGGAACGCACGCGTGCGGAAGAACAGACCAAGCTTGCCGAGGCCGAGACGCAGCGAGCCGTGTCGGCGAGTGAGTTTCTGACGAGCTTGTTCGCGACGACGATGTCGGACAACCCCAAAGGCGGAGCCGAGCTGCGCGCGGAAACGATGCTCGACAATTCAATCAATGAGATTGATAAGAAGTTCGCCAACGACAAGGCGACCGCCGCAGAGATCTACGCGCACTTTGGCGCGGCGTATACCTCCATGGGCATGGGCGCGAAAGGCGCGGACGCGTTCAAAGTTTGTGTCGAGCGTGCTCGCGAAGCACATGGCGAGGAAACGCCGGAATACATCAACGCGCTCGCGAACTACACCGATGCGCTCATGCGACTCAATCGTTTTGAAGAAGTCGAGCCGTTGGCGATTCGCTGCGTGGAACTTGTACAGCGCGTGGGTGGCGTGAAGCCAGCCGACAAGGCGGCGATCATCTCGCGTCTGGGTCTGCTCCGCCGCAAGCAGGATCGCTTTGATGAAGCGATGAAGTGGTACAAGCTCTCGCTGGAGGGATACACCCCCACCAACGACGCCGAGCGATACACACGGGCCAAGACGCTGAACAACATCGCGAGCGTGCATCACGAACGCGCCGAATACGACGAGGCTGTCGCGAACTATCGCGAGGCTTACAACGTGTTTGTCAGTCTGAACGGCGCAACCAGCGGCGATGCGATGATCACGGCGAACAACATCGCGGTGATGTACATCGATCAAGGCCTGCACGACAAAGCCGCGGCGCAGCTCAAGACAATCGTGGACACATGCGAAGCCAACCTGGGCATGGATCACCCGTACACCATGCTCTTCACGGGAAACTACGCCAAGGCGCTGCAAGATAGCGGCAAGGTGAAGGAGAGCATTCCCGTGTTTGCGAGCGTGTACGAGCGGCGCAAGCGCAACCTGGGCGAGAACAACCGCGACACGCTGCTCACGCTGAACAACTACGCGATGGCGCTGTCGGCCGACAACCAACACGAGCTGGCGCAGGAAATGGCCCGCACCGCGCTGCGCGAGCGTGAGAAGGCACTGACTGAGCGGCACAGCGACACGATCGTGAGCATCAACGCTCTCGCACGCATTCTCGCGGCGGCGGGCAAATCGCAGGAAGCCTGGCCCGTGTATGAGCGGGCGCTCGCACTCTCATCGGCGGAAGCTGGCGTGATTCCCGCAAAGAGCCCGGTGCGTGCGGGCATCTTGTGCAATGCAGGCTACTGCCTGACGGACCTGGGACGTTACGACGAAGCCGAGCGACTCATGGCGGAAGGCCGGGCGATCTTCGCAGAGACAATGCCGCCAACCAGTGCGGTCTTCGCACGGCTCGAGAAGGAAGAGAAGCGTCTTGCCGAGAAGCGTGCAAGCAAGTGATGTGACGCTCGCGCGGACTCACGCAACGAAATGCGACATCACGGCCACACTTTGGGCTTGGGCGTCGGTCCGGTGATCTTCGTCGGATTCGGCGGCTTGGGAAGCTCAACACCCGTGAAGCCTTTGCCCCAGATGAAAATCTCGCGCGACACGTCGCGGCTTGCTCTCGGCTTGGTCGTGCCGCCTTCACGAAAGAGCTGCTTGGTTCGCGCGATGACATCGGGCGTGGGCGAGCCTTCCAGGATCTTCATCACCATGTTGCCGCCCGGGCGCAGCAGATCGTGGCAGAGGTCAAGCACGCGTTCGCAGAGGCGTGCGGAGAGAAAATCGTCACCATGGCCGCTGGTGTTGGGGGCCATGTCGCTGATGACGGCGTCATACTTGTCGTGGCTGTTGCCGTCGCCGTGCAGAAGTTCATTGATGGGCGCGAGCAACTGCTTCGCGGGTGTCGCGAAGATGTCACCCTGCATGATGTAGACGCGATCAGAAAGCGGCGCGGTTGTCGGCTGCAGATCGATGCCCACCGCTCGGCCTTTGGTGTTGAGATAGCCATCAAGCACCTGCAGCCAACTGCCGGGTGAACACCCCAGATCGATCACATACGCATCGCGACGGACGATGTGCAGCCGCTCGTTGATCTCAAGCAGCTTGTACGCGCTGCGAGCGACGTAGCCGTCTTCCTTGGCTTTTTTGAAGAACTCGTCGTGGAGAACGCGTGGTTTAGGCACGAGCAAGGGTAGGAAGACGAAGCGGCCAGCCGCGAGGCGCGTCAACCGCGCATCAAAGCCCCAGCGCCCGGCGTTTCTGCATCGCGAACTTCTCGTGATGCGTCACATGATCGACGTAGATCTTCACCATGTCGTCGAGCGTGACCTTGCCGCGCTGGTTGTGCACGCCCACGCGCGAGAACGCCGACGCGTCGAGCGTTGCGAGCCAATCTGCAGTGAACTTGCGGTTGTGCGCAAAGAGATTGCAGGCTTGCGCGACGTCCGTCTGCTCGTACTTGCAGCGTTGCGCGAAGAGCGTCTCGTCATAAGCAATCAGCAGCGGCGTCTCTTCCGCGACAATCCGGCGCATGCGATGCGTCGCGGCAAGATCGCTGTCGAGCATGTGAATGAGCAGCGTCTGCATCGACCACGTGCCAGGCACCGGCGTGGCGAGCAACTGTTGACGCGAGAGGCCTTGGGCCCATTCTGACGCGGCCGAAGCTTGCAGTGCGAAAACGCTGATGAGCGGATGAGGCATGCAGGAGCGTACGGAGTGTCAGTTGGTCTGCGGCGGCGTCACGGCGGGCGTCGTGTTCGCGGGCAGTGCAGCCTTGGGCTTGCTGCCAGCCGTCACGAGCAACATGCCGATGATGACCAGCACCACGCCCACAAACCGCGTCGTGGTAAGCGGATGCTTGGGCAGGCCGACCAAGCCAAACTGGTCGATAAGCAGGTGCCCGATGACCTGCCCCACCACGATGCACACGATGTAGTTCACGCCGCCGATCTTCGGCACGACAAAGATGGCCGTACACACGTATGTCGCGCCCAGCAAGCCCCCAAACCACGACCACCAAGGCACTGACGAAAGCTTGCTGACTGCTGGCGCCGGCGCGAGCGGACTGCCCATGGCGCGCAGCGCCAGCAGCACGATGACAATGAGCCCGATGCCGATGACGAAGTTCACGAGCCCGCCATAAAACGGACTGCCCGCCGCGCCGCCCAGCTTGGCGTTCATGCCGGGCTGCATGGTGCTGAGCAATCCCGCCGCGGCGGCGGCGAGAAAGAAGCCAACGAGTGATGCGGGTGCGTTCATGCGGTGCAATATACCACATGCCCGCCTGCGTGCGCATCAGCCGTGCGGCGCATCGGGCGCTGCGAATGCGACAACGATCTGGAACGTGGGAATCGGGTACGCCATGCGCAGGCGGTAGATGCGGAAGTCGTCGGGGTTGTTGCGCGTCTGAGCACACACCCGGCGGATCATCTGCTCGTAGTTGGGCACTTCCTCAACGTCGAATCGCGTCGCATCGTGCGGCACGCGCACGGGTGACTCGGAGAACGTCACGCGGTCAATGTCGCGCAACGGATCGTTCGGATTTGCCGGCCCGCGGCTCGCGCAGTTGTACACAATGAGCTCGGGATCAACGCCCGGGAAGAGATCGCGGTGAATCAGCGCGTCGCATACAAGCATGCGCACCGGCGTGTCAACAAACAGCGAAACGCCGCGCTTGCGCGACTCGGGGGTGCCGTACTTGCGGCTGCCGCGTGCGCTGTGACTGACGGCGAGCATGTCGTACAACGCGTGCTTGTCCACGCGCTCGCTGAGGAAGCGGTGGAAAAGCTGCTTGCCGTTCATCTTGGTTTCAAGCTGCGCGGGCTCGTTGGTGTACAGCTCGTGCAGCGACACCGGACTCTGCGACAGATCCGGCTCTACACCCGGCTGGTGATACGGCGGACCGAACGTGAAGAAAACGGGCGTCTCGGGGCGCAGCCGGCGCAGGCCCAGCGCACCGTGAATGGTCGTCACCGAAATCACATCCGCCTCAGTCGCGCTGGGGACGAACATCATCGAGGTGAGCCACGTGTTGGCTTCGATGCCCAGCACCTGGCGCATGCCCTTGAACACATCGCCTCGCGCGGACACTTCCACGCGGCTGCGCAGCGTCGCCGTCGATGCACCGATCGCCGCGTGCAACGCCGCACGGGTGCCAAAGTGATCGATCAATTGATCAAAGACATCAATCGCGTGATGCGCGGCGTCAATCGTCGCGGCGTTCACACCCTGCCCGGCGGAGGCCCGAACAAACTCGCGCAGCGACTCAGGACCGGGAATGCGTTCGAGCATTTCCGACGGCTCGGCAAGCGCGAGCGCGCTGAGTAACTTGCTCAGCGTGACGCGGCTGAGACCTAACTGCTGCGACAACGCCGTGGGCGATAAGTTCGAGCCCGGCAACGATTCCGCGACGGTTTTGAGCGCATTGCTCAAGCCGCGCGCAGCTGAGTCAAGATCAGGTGTGCTGACTCCCGTGGTGACTGGCATGATGCGTTCCCAATGGCCGTTTAGGGCCTTCCACTCTCACATCAATAGTAGTCTCACGCTTTCGCGGAAAATGCTGGACGCCATCACGCAAGCCGCCACCTCGATTGCACGTATATCAAGTAGGAAACGGAAACAATCGACTCCTAGCAGCGAAAGATGCCCCGATGAGGTTCTGCCTTTCCATTCTGTTGATCGCTCTCGCGATGGTCGCGAGCACGGCATGGGCACAGCCTGCAAGCGACGAATTGCCACGGCGCGTGTGGCTTGGCACGGTCTTCTCCCCTCGTGACGCCGAAGCGTCGCGCGATCCGCGCGAAGCGCTGCGGGTAACGAAAGTCATCAAAGATGCCACCGCCGATCGCGCGGGCGTGCGCGAGGGCGACATCCTGCTCGCGGTGAATGACACGCCTGTCAAAGACTGGACGCAGGTCGCCGCCCTGACGCGGGGACCGCGCGCGGGCGAGACCGGGTTTGTCACTGTCGAGCGCGACGGCAAAACTCTGCGCCTCGAAACCAAGTGGGTCGCCATGCCCATGGAAGCCGTGCCAGGCGTGACCACGCGCTACAGCAGCGTGCGCACGCCAGCGGGCTATCAACTTCGGACCATCATCGCGTCGCCCAATCGCCCGGCGGGCGACACGCGAAAGCTGCCCGCGTTTCTTTATCTGCAAGGTCTCGCGTGCGTGAGTATCGATCGCGCCACCATGACCGGCTTTCCCGATACCGACATCGCGCGTGAACTCGCTTCGCGCGGCTTTGTGACCATGCGCGTTGACAAGCCAGGCGTGGGCGACAGCCAAGGACCCGCATGCGGTGACATCGGCTTCGGTGAAGAACTCGAGGCGTATCGCGCGGCTTTCGACAGCCTGACCAATCTGCCGGAAGTGGATACCGATCGCATCTACATCTTCGGTTATTCATTCGGCGGCATCTTCGCGCCATTCGTCGCGGAAGACCGTCGCGTCGCGGGCATCGCGGTGTATGGCACCACTGCACGCACGTGGCTCGAATACGAACTTGAGAACACACGCCGGCAGATGACGGTGCTGCAGGAGTCGCCCGCGGATGTGAGCGAACGCCTGCAACACGTGAGTGAATTTCAGAGCATGTTGCTGCTGCAGAAAATGACACCCGGCGAGATTTTCGCCGCGAAACCAGCGCTGCGCTTTGAAGCCCCCATGATGGACGACACGCATCAGTATGGACGGCATGCGAAGTTCTTCCATGAACTGCAGGACCGCAACATCGCCGCAGCATGGCAGCGCGTGCAGAACCTCAACGTGCTGGCGATGCACGGCGAGTACGACTGGGTCAGCAGCGCAGACGATGGCGATCTGATCGTTCGCATCGCGAGCAGCAGCGAGAACGGCCGGGGCGAAATGCAGATCATGGATGGCCTCGATCACGGCATGACAAGCCACTCATCGCTCGCCGACAGCGTGACAAAGTTCGCGCAGGGCCAGTGGACTGGTGGGGTGACAGCAGCAGTCGCAGACTGGGTGCAGCGCACGACCAAACAGCCCGCCCGCAAACCCCTGCCGCCTGATTCAAAGTGATCACTACATCGCATCGTGTCCCACGGGCCTACCACTTGCCATGACACGAGCAATCGTCGCAGATATCGAGGCGGAGTTTCGCGCAGTCAAAGCACTGGGCGACAAAGCGCTTGTGCAGCTTGATGCGCAGCAGATGCGTGCGTGCATCGACGCTCACACAAACTCAGCCGCGACCATCGTGAAGCACATGGCGGGCAACTTTCACTCTCGCTTCGCCGACTTTCTGACTACCGATGGCGAGAAGCCCGGTCGCGATCGCGATGACGAATTTGTCGACGACTTTCCCGCGGGCGACGCCGGACGCGAAGCGATCCTCGCTCGCTGGGAGAGCGGCTGGGCGTGCGTGCTCGGCGCAATGGCAACCCTCTCCGACGCTGACCTGCAGCGCATCGTCACCATTCGCAGCCAGCCGCACACCGTCATGCGGGCACTGACACGCTCGCTGGCGCATGCTGGTTATCACACGGGCCAGCTCATGTGGTGCGCCCGGGCCGCCGTCGGCCCCGCATGGAAAACCGTCACCATCGCTCGCGGCGGCTCACACGCGTTCAATACAACCCTGGGTCACAAGCCGGCGTAACTATCGCACCGAACACGTGGTTTTCTCGGGCCTGCCGGGCGGAACTCGCGCTGTATCGACTCGTATAGATGGTTGGGTCGGCGGGTTGTCGGTCAGCCGAGTTCTCGGCGGGCCGATAGTGTCGTGTCTCGGTGCGTCGATCGCGGAAAGACCTGCCATGCCCAAAGCTGATCAAAAGAATGTGCGAACGTCGTGGAGCCAGCGCACCGGCGGCGCGCTGGCTGCGAGTGCGATCATGCTGCTCGCATGCGCAGCTGGCCTCGCTCATGCCGATGTCGTTGAGCCTGACGCGCCTGTGCAATCCGGCACGCGCCCGGGCGTGCTCTCTCTGCGAACGGGCGATGTGAACCTGGCAGCGCTGCCCGACCTGCTGACGCAAGCCGACGACACGCTGCTGCCGCGCGACAGCGTTCTTATCACGCTCACGCGCCCCATGTCGCGCTTCATGCGCGCCGATCTCGCCGCTGCGGGAGTATCGCTCGATGGATACGTGCCCAGCGACGCGTATCTCGTTCGCCTGCCGACATGGACCGTCGCGCAGGCGAAAGCATCAGGGCTCATCGCGAACATCTACGCGTTCGACGAAGCATGGAAGATCGTGCCCGAGCTCCTTGCCGATCCAACCGCGACACCGTGGAAGAACGACGCTCGCGTGCAGGATGCAAAGCAAGGCAACGTCTGGGTGTCGCTCGTACTTATGCCCGGCGCCGCAGCGCAGCCGGCAATTGATGCCTTGACAAAGCTGCCTGGAGCCGTTCATCGCAACACCAGCGTGCTGGGCGAGCAGCGCATTCTCGATGCGGTCGTGCCATTCGCACATATCGAGCAACTGCGAAGCCTGCCAGGTCTGCAACTGGCCGAGCCCGCTCCGGATTTCTCGCTGCGCAGCAACACGCTTACACGATGGGTGCTGCAGAGCAACGTCGTCAACGCCGAGACGATCTTCGCACGCGGCATCACCGGCACCGGACAAGTCATCGGCATCGTCGATGATCCGCCGAACACGCTGCACTGCTCCCTCTTTGACACCAACCCCATCGGCCCGACGCACCGCAAGATTCTGGCATTCAACGGACCGCTCAATCTCGTGCATCCGCACGGCATGCACGTCGCCGTAACCGCGCTGGGCGATAGTGGCGACAGCAGCGATCGTCGCGGCATGGCCCCGGGCGCCAAGATGATTTTCGGATCGATACCCGCGTTCGGCGAGCAGTTCGTGTACGACACGCTCGATCTCAACCGCTCGCAAGGCGCGTTCATTCACAACAACAGCTGGGGGAACGACGGCACAACCGCATACGACACGACGACTCGCGCCATTGACCGCTTCGTGCGCGATCACGAAGATCAAACCGTCGTCTTCAGCGTGAGCAACGACGCGACCGTGCGAAATCCTGAGAACGCGAAAAGCCTGTTAGGAATTGCAGGAAGCCGCAACTATCCCACACAGGACGCCCCGTGCGTGGGCGGAGTGGGGCCAACCGCTGATGGCCGTCGCAAGCCGGATTTGCTCACGCCCGGCTGTGGCATCACTTCCGCCGCGTTGCCCACTGAAGAAGGCTCCTGCGGCGTGGTGACGTTTCCCAACGGCGCGAGCTTCGCCGCCCCCAGCGCGAGCGGCAGCGCGGCGTTGGTCCGCCAGTACTTCACCGACGGCTTCTATCCCGGCGGCACGGCTCGCGCGAGTGACAGCTTCGTGCCCACCGGCGCGCTGGTTCGCGCCATGCTGCTCAGCGGCGCCGCCGACATGAGTGGCGCGCCAAACTGGCCCAACATGGCCGAAGGCTGGGGCCGCATTCTGATCGACAATGCCCTTTGGTTCAGCAACGTCACGCCCGCCGAGTCGCGCCGATCAGTCGTACGCGACATCCGCAACAGCGATCCGCGCGCGCTGGAGAACTTTGAAGGCCTCACATACTTCGTCGATGTGACATCGAATGCGCAGCCCGTCAAGTTCACGCTGACGTGGAGCGATCAACCCGCCGAACTCTTCTCGTCTATTGCACTTGTCAACAACCTCGATTTGGTCGTGACCAGCCCGACGGGCGTGACCTACCTGGGCAACAACTTCAACACGCGTTTCTCCGTGCCGGGCGGCGTGGCCGATGATCGCAACGTTGTCGAGCAAATTCTGGTGCCATCACCCGCCGTGGGGCGCTGGGCGGTCAGCGTCGTCGCGACGAGCGTGCCGAGGGGGCCGCAAGGCTTCGCTCTCGTCAGCAGCGGCGCGGTGGTTGATGTTCCCTGCAACGACATCGACTTCAACAACAACATGGTCTTCCCCGAAGAGCAGGATGTGATCGACTTCTTCACCGTCCTCTCTGGCGGCAACTGCAGCACGGGCAACTGCGACACCATCGACTTCAACAACGACGGCGTTTATCCCAGCGACGACGATGTGCTGCGATTCCTCGCGGTCTACGGCGGCGAGGGATGCTGAACTGACATCAGTTCGATGTCGAACTTCGCACACCGTAACGCATGCGAACACATGTTCGTCCGTCCGCCTTGCGAACGCGTCCTCAGCGCCGAGTGCATGCCTGCAACTTCGGCAGCCGGTGTCACATCGACAGTCGCAATCCGCCGCGCGTGCCGCTGTTACGGCCTGCTTGCACGAGGAACGCTGGCACGACCTTTGCATTTCTCCTTACGTGCGGGCAAGCCGCCCGCCAGACACGCACACACGTTTCGCAAGGAGGAAACCATGCACATCATTCGTCGTAACGCCCCC
>DATGWV010000253.1:0-9194 GCA_035299305.1 Phycisphaerales bacterium
CCATCCACCTGCACGCTCCGCACATCATCCAGCGCAAGCGACCGAATGAACGCAATCCGGCTCGACTCAAGATACCGGAAATACACCACGTTGTTCACGTGCCCCAGCGCGTCCATCTCGCCCCACGCCACCGGTATCTCAATCGTCACGCGCGACGCCGTCAGCACCGCCGGAATGTTCGCCAAATCAAGCATCTTCCAGCGTACTCCCAACTCTCGCCAGCCGCGCGGCGTCCCTTTCTCGCACTGTCTTCCACACGAGTTTTCCCTTCTCACACGAAAGGTTCAGCCATGACCACCGCAACCCAGCTCCTGACCGCCCCCGATTCCACCGCCGACATGAAAGTCGCGCAGCTCGCCTACCTCGACGCCTACGACGCCATCCTCAACGACGACTACGCCTGGGTCGCCTACCGCGAAACCGAAGCCTCCGGCGCCTGGCGCGTCCGCATCAAGGCCCGCCATCTCACGGGCGTCGTCTTCGAGCCCGCCATGATGCAAAGCAACGCCCGCAGCACCGGCGCGCAAGGCAAGCCCTTCTTCACCTGGGGCAACGGCATGGAACCGTCCGCTGGCGACGCTCGCCGCGTCGAATACCGCGTCCACGTTGAAGGTGGCAAACCCGCCGCCATCGAGATCGTCGCGCAAATGCGCAAAGCCGACGGCACGGCCGACGCCGCCAAGAGCGTGCGCTTCGCCTGGCCCGCGTAATCGCCTCGCCCAATCGCCTCGCGAAATCCGCCATGCCCCTGCACTTCTCGCCCGAAACCTCGCGGCTCTTTCACGCCGCACGACACACGCAGCAACGCGCTCGCGAACAGCGAACGCGTGTGCTTTGGAGACACGACGTGACGCACACGACAGGCCCCAGCCAGTTTCTCGATCTCACCGGCATCGACCAACTTCCGCTCTGGGCTCAGGTCACCCTCGCCGCTCGCATCGCTCGTCGCATGGCCCTGGGCTGGCGCGACCTGACCGATGCGCAGCGCGAACCCCTCCTCCGCGCCTGCGACCGCATGCTCGCCGCCGCAACGTCGGGCGTCTGCACTGCTGAAGATCGCGCCACCTTCGCCTTCGCCTTCGATCACGCCACCGCCCTCAAAGCCGACGCCCTCGCCCTCACCCTCTTCTACGCGGGCGACGCCGCCTTCGCCGCCATGCGTGCCGATGAAACCAGTTGGGGCGATTCCACCGCCGTCGCCTCCGTTCGCAAATCCCTCCAAGCCGCCTGCAGCGCGGCTCAATTCGGCCCGCTGCAAGTCCGCATCACCGCTGCGGCCGATGCCGACCTTCTCGCCTTCGCGTGCGGCGAAGATCGCCTCACGCGCCTGTCAGTCATGACGCCCCACGTCTTCGGCCGCCTCGCGCCCACCCACGCCCTCAACCCCGCCTTCGAAGAACCCATCAATCCCGAGGACCTCTACCGATGACCACTCTCCTCTCCATCAGCATCACCTTCTTCACCATCATCGCCGGCCTCGCGACCCTCTTCACCGCCCTCTGCTCCGCCTGCTATACCAACCGCCCGCCCCATGGCGATGGCGCCATGGGCCTCATCGTCCCATTCGCCACCGCAGCCATCGCCGCGCTCGCCCTCCTCATCGCCGGCGCACTCGCCGGCTACCGCGGCGCGCTCGACTGGCTCGTCGCCTCACGCGGCGTCGGCTCACTCATCATGGCCATCGCCGGTCTGCTCGTGGGAGGCACCGTCTTCGGCGCGCTCATCGGCTGGTGCGAGAACCACCCCTGGGCCAACGTCCTCACGCTCAACCTCGCTGGCGTTGTCCTCCCCGCGCTCTTCCTCATCTTCCTCATCAGCTGCGCATGGGTCGATCAGCCCAAGTTCCGCGACAGCGTCTTCAAAGTCTTCAGCCTCACCACCGCCGCCGCGCCGGCACTGGGCATTCTCGTCGCGCTCTTGGGCCTCAAAGCCTACTTTCATCACAACGCCCAGCGCAACGCCTGGGCCGCCGAAGCCCATGCCAAAGAAGCTGCCGAGCAAGCCCGCCGCGACGCCATGACCCCCGAGCAGCGCCTCCTCGAAGACCTCGAGCGATACAGCCCCACGCAACCCCTCTGGACATTGGTCGCAGGCCTTCCCGACGAACCCAGCCAGTCCCTCCGCAACATCTGGATCGAACGCGCCCTCAAACACCCCAACTTCGACAACGAACTGCAAGGCACTCTCACCTGCGACTACGCCGTCTATCGCCACGGCTGCGTCATCCTCCTCATCGAGATGCCCGAAGACCGCATCAAGCCCGCGCAATACGCCCAGTGGCTCGCCAACGACGCCAAGCAGACCGCCGCCGACATCCGCGAACATGGCCTCGCCAAGCGCAAGCACAACGACTTCAGCCAGCACGCCGCCAACATCACCAAAGCCGCCCAGCGCGTCACCATGACCGACGAACTCCGCGATTCACTCGCCGATCTGCGCGACGCCGTCGAACATCCCGCCACGGCATCAACCACGACCAACAAGTAACGTCGCTCACGCCGGCTTCAGCAGACTCAGCGGACTCTTCCCCTCGCGCAGGCACTTGCGAATCTCGCCCAGCCGCTGCAACCCCGCCTTCGGCTTCCCGTCCTTGTCAACCAGCCCGCCGTAAGGCATCTCCGGCGCCGCCGCCGGATCACCCGGCCCGTCATACAGCTCGTGCCAGCAAATGCCCTGCACATACGGCTTGCTCGCCATGATGCTGATCGCATGCGTCATCCACAACGCCTGCTGCGCCTCGCTCCACGCGCTCCGCCAATACCCCGGCTCATAAGGCACCGTCGCCTCCGCACCCACGCGTGGCACATACGGCTTGGGCGCAATCGCCTGACTCGGCGCACCCACCGCCGTGATAAACAGCGGCTTCTCCAGCGCCGCATACCGGTCCAGCATCGCCGACAGACTCAGCATGTCGCGTGTCGCCAATCCCGGCTCCGCATGCCCCATCTGCACCCGCAGCGCAATCGCATCGACCGGCAATTGCGTCGTCAGCACCGCCTCGGCGTACACATAAGGCGGAATGCTCCGCTTGTTCTGCACGAGGTACTCACCCCACGGCTGCTGCAACTCAAGCTGCACGCGCGCCGTCGGATGCAGCTTCTTGATCAGCATCACGCTCAGCCGCGTCAAATCCAGAATCTGCTCAAAGCTGATCTTGAAATTCGTGTTGACATGCAGCCCGCTCGCGACAGTCCACCGCGAAATCGTCTTGCGATACCGCGTCACCACCGCCTGAATGTGCTCAAACACCAAGTCGCGCAGCGTGTCGTAATCGTTTTCCCAAATGAACAGCCAGTCCGGCGCGCTGCGAGGCCGCAGATCAACCACCGGCCCGCCCACCAGCGGCAGCTTCGCCGTCCGCACCGCCCACTCAATCCACCGATCCGTGCTCGTGAAGTTGTACTTGCCCTCAACAGGCTCCAGATCAACCCACCGCATCGGCATCGTCAGAAAATCACACGTCGTCGCGCCCGCCTTCGCCAGCGTCTCATTCATCTGCCCGGGCGAAATCGCGCACCCAATCAGCGGCACGCCCGGCAGCGTCACATGCCCGCTCCCCGCCGCCACCACCGCAGCCCCCGCCGGCGCAGTCTCCTGCGAGCTCTTCGCAAACGCCGCCCGCGCCACGTTGTAACTCTCCCCGCTCAATCGCCCCTTCATCTGCCGCGCCGCTTGAATCAGCGCCAGCTCCTCACCCGCCTCCAGCGCGAGCGCCAGCGCCTGCGTCGCCTTGCGATCCGCCTCCGGGTGATATCCCGCATGCGCCGCATCCACCGCCCCATCCTGCTTCTTGTTCTGCGCCACCAGCGCCGCCGTGAAGTTGTCCCGCGCCAACTCAAACTGCTGCAACACCGGATGCTCCGGCGGCAGTTCCGTCAGTTGCCAATCTTCCAGCTTGTTCAGCAGCAGCATGATCTGATGCCGCGCCAATTCAATCGCCAGCAAGTAAGGCCGCGACCGATCAGGCAGCAGCGTCGTCTGCAACATCAACAGCCCAATGACCGGCGTGTGAGGCGTCGGCAAAAGCCTCGCCAGCGCATCCGGCAGTTGCGGCCGCTGCACTTCAATCTGCACCGCCAGCCCCGCCGTGTTCCCCGGATTCGCCTTCTCGCAGTCCACCCGCCCGTTCGACAACCGCACCGACCCCTGCGTCGGCACCTCATGCTGCGTCGTCACAAACGCATGCCGCGGCGGAAAATGCTGCGCATCCACGCCATCAGAATCAAACACGACAAAACTCAGCATGGTGCGACTCGACAATCAACCAACCCAAGGGCGGACAACCCGGCCAAACCCGTATTGTCGCACGCTCAACCAGTGAAGCAACCACCTTTTACGAGAAAGCTCGCGCATCCATTCGCGCTCCCTTTCCCTACGCTCCCTCATGGCCGCCGATCCTCGCCTCACCAAGCTCGTGCAGCAGCACGCCCACACCGCCAAACTCATGGGCGTTGACTTCGTCCCCGCCTATCGCGTGAGTGCCGACGAGCCTGCCCACGTCGTTGTCGTCGAGCCGCCCCCCGTCACCGCGCCCCCGCCCAAAGCCCCCATCGAAGACATTCGCTCCGCGCCCGTCTCGCGTCCACCCGCGCGCGTCGCTATCACCGTCCCTGAGCAGCAACCCGTCACCGAGCCCCGCGCCCAGCCGCGCGGCACCATGGCCACCTGGAAACGCCCCGCGCAACAGAAGAACGAAGACGACCGCGAATACAAAACCCGCGCCCTCGCCGCTCTCCTCGACAAGTACACCCTCGACGCGCCCCACGAGTGCTTCAAGACCGATCACCACTCCATCGTCTGGGGCGATGGCGACCCCGCCGCGCGCCTCGTCTTCGTCGGTGAAGCTCCAGGCGAAGAAGAAGATCACGCTGGCAAACCCTTCGTCGGTCGCAGCGGCCAGTTGCTCAACAAAATGATCACCGCCATGGGCCTCTCGCGCGAGACCGTCTACATCTGCAACGTGCTCAAAACCCGCCCGCCCAACAACGCGACGCCAACGAGCCACGAAGCCGCTCTCTGCGAGCCCTACCTCATGGAACAGCTCGCCATCATCAAGCCCGAAGCCATCGTCACGCTGGGCCTCCCCGCCACACGCACGCTGCTCAAAACCGAAGACAGCATGGCCAAGCTCCGCAACAACTGGCGCACGCTCAAACTCCCCGACGGCTCACTCATCCCCGTCATGCCCACCTACCACCCCGCCTACTTGCTCCGCGCATACAACGACGAGAATCGCATGAAGGTCTGGAGCGACCTCTGGCACGTCGTCAAGAAACTGGGCCTCAAAGCCGTCGCCAAACCCCCCGCCGGCGCCGAAGCCTAAGAGGTGGCCCGCCCCTCCGGGGCGGCCGTATTCCAACACCTCACAACGTCAAAAACACGCTCATTTCCAAGCGTTTTTCACCCCTCAACATTTTTCTTCGCCTCACTGCAACCCCGCACACTCGTTTGCGGATAGTTCCGGTCGCAAACTTGCGACTCCCAACACGACCCCCACGAGACCCGGTGCTCGCCTCTGTTCTGTGAGTGCCGGGTTTTTTTCTTTTTTGCTCTCTCGCGATTCGCGTGACAGTTCACGCCGCCAGACGACGCATGGTCTGCTGCAGCGTCTCCACGTCCGTCGCCGCGACATCTTCCAGTCCCAGCGCGTCGCACAGTTCGCTCGCGCGCGCCTGCCCCGGCGCAAACCGGTGACTCACCAGTCGATTGCCCGCGCTGTCCACCAGGTACACCGTCGCGTACCCGTCATCATCGCGCGCCAGTTCCAGCGCGCGACCCTGAAACTCCAGCCGCTCCACGCGCTTGCCCTCAGCGCCCTTGGTCAGGTCCGCTTCAATCACGCTGTCGACCGCTTCCACCAGCGACCGCTGCACATGCTCCATGAGCTCATCAAGATTCGTGAGCCCTTCCGCGATCTCCTTGAACATCTCGCTCGTCAGGCTGTACTCATTCACGCTGGCTGTCACAGTCGCCGTGAGCTCGCTGTCCGTCATCGTCAGAATGCGCTGTGCCGTCTTCACGCCAGGCGTGTTCTCCGTCACTTGCTTCACACCCGCCGTCGAACTGTCCAGCTCAATCAGCCCGACCACATACGCCACGCGATGCAGCCGCGACACCGGATCATCCCGCCGCGCCTCGGGCGGCTTGGTGTGATGCAGCTCAATCGGCTTCACCAGCAGCTCGGGCAGCTTCCACTTGTGCATCAGTGCCGTCATCACATCCACATGCGTGAACGGCAGCGTGTCATGCTCCACACGCGCCTGCTTGCCGGGCGACAGCTTCTCATCGCGCAGCCGCCGGAATTCGTCTTTCAGTAGCGTCGTCATGATGGGCAGCCCCGCGTCCATCATCAGTCCGATGACAAACGCCTCGCTCACCATCCCCGGCGCCGCAAACTTCGCAAGCTGCGACGCCAGACACGCGCGATACAGACTCTCACCCCAGATCTTCCTCGAAAAGTCCTTGTCCCCGTTGGTCTGGCACGCCCGGCTCAAGTGAAAGCCCAGCGCCACCGCCTTCAGGCGATCTGTCCCCAGCACCACGCACGCGCGATCAATCGTCGTCACCGGACGCCGCTGCGCGAAGAACGCCGAATTGGCCAACCGCAGCACGCGCCCCGACACCGCCTGGTCATTACGAATCAGCTTCGCGTAGTCCGCCAGCTGAGCGTTCTTGTTGCGCGAAATCTCCAGCAACTTGATAGCCACCTCGGGCTGACTGTTCAGCCCGACGCCTTCCAGCTTGCGATCGAGAAATTGGTACAGTTCTCCCAATTCACTCGCGCTGATCTGGCTGCGTAGCTTCATGAACCATCCTCACCATGGCGACCCGCTGCCGTTTCCCTCTGGCGACAGCCTTGCCCGCATCATCGGCGGACCAATCACCGCAGTTTGGTGAAGATGCCCACTTTCCGGGGAAAGGTGAGTCGAAACTTTTTACGGCTGCAGTCGTGTCGCCACCCACCCATTTGTGGCCGCCGCCTCTGCCTGCTCCCACGACCCACAAACCGGGAGCTCCCGCCGCCACACCCCCCGGTCATGCAGCCGCCCCGGACCCCCCAGCCACAGCTCAATCGACCGCGCGTACAACCGAAACCCGCCCCAGTGCGGCGGCCGCGGAATGTACACGTCATTCCCACGTTCCAGCAGTTCATCCGGCTTGAGCGATAGTCGCTCCATCACCGCCCCCGCCCGCCCCAGCAACTCCTCCCGCGACCGAATCGGCTCACTCTGATTGCTCATCCACGCCGCCAGCCGGCTCTCCCACCGCCGACTCTGAAAATACGCATCACTCTCTGCCGCAGGACTTTGCACCGCAAATCCCTCCACGCGCACCTGCCGATCCGAGTGATCAAAATGCATCGCAATCGCCGCCCGCGGGTTCGCGAGCAACGCCCGCCCCTTCCGCCCCTGGTAATTCGTGTACAGGACAACGTAACCCTTGTCCACACCAATACCTCGGCACAGCACGATGCGGCAGCTTGGCGTCCCGTCCGCATCAATCGTCGCCAGACTCATCGCATTCGGATTCGGCGTCCGTCCCGCCGCCGTCTCCTCATCAAACCACTGCTTGAACAACCCAAACGGTCGTTCCGGCAGCGGCGTCGGCAACGTGTACCCCGACGTAGGAACCGCGACATGCGCCAGCAACGCAGCAAGATCAGCCATGCCAAAGTGTACGAGTGTGGACAACCCTGTGGACAGAATCGGGATGAACTGGTGCGAGCAAATCGCCTCAACCGCAGTCGCCGCGCCGTTGGGCTACTTTGGTTCGCGAGCGGCCTGAAAGCCCGCTCCACCGGGAAGCGAATCACATGGCCGACGAAGGCAAAGGCAACTGGAAAAAGCGCGACAACCGGCCGCAGATCTCCGCGCAGGAGCTCTTCGACCGTCAGCCTCCCTACGCCCTCGAAGCCGAGATGTGCCTGCTGGGCTCGCTCATCCTCGAGCCCAAGATCATCCCCGAAGCCCTCCCCTTCGTCCGCGGCTCCAAAGACTTCTACGACGACAAGCACGGCCACATCTACCAGGCCATCATCGACCTCTACGACCAGCGCAACACGGGCGACCTCGTCCAGCTCATCGACCTGCTGCGCGACCGCAAAGTCCTCGACCTCTGCGGCGGCGTCGACTACCTCGAAACCCTCGCCAACAGCGTTCCCGCCGCCACCAACGCCCCGCACTTCGCCCGCATCGTCGGCGAAAAGGCCAAGCTCCGCCGCCTCATCGACACCGCCGGCCAAATCATCTACGACGCCTACCACACCGGCGAACTAGGCCCCGAAGGCGCTCGCGAAGTTCTCGACAAAGCCGAGATGGCCGTCTTCGAAATCGCGCAGGAAAGCGCATCCACCGACCCCCAAAGCCTCGCCGAACTCCTCGAGCTCGAACTCCAACGCATCGAAAAAGCCGACTTCGAAGGCGGCGGCTACAGCGGCGTCGCCACCGGCTACTACGACCTCGACGAAATGCTCCGCGGCTTCCAGCCCGGCGAATTCATCATCATCGCCGCACGCCCCAGCATGGGCAAGTGCCTTACCGCCGACAGCGAAATCGTCTGCCGCGACGGCAGCGTCGTCACCATCGAAGAACTCGTCCGCTCCCAGCGCGGCGAAATTTCGACACTCCGCGACGACAAGAAACTCGACTGGATGAAACCCAGCGCGTTCATCAACGACGGCATGAAGCCCGCGTTTGAAGTCGTCACGCGCCTGGGCCGTCGCATCTGTACCACGCTTACCCACCCATTCCTCACGGTGAGCGGCTGGCAGCCGCTGGGCGCACTCCAAGTCGGCACGCACATCGCCGTCCCGCGCGTCTTGCACGCCTTCGGCACGCAGCCGATGGACGACTGCCGCGTCAAGCTGCTCGCGTATCTCATCGGCGATGGCGGCCTCACCGGCAGCACACCCCGCTTCACCAACAGCAACCCGCGCATCGCCGCCGACTTCGCCGCCTGCGTTCAAGCATTCGGCGGCCTGCGACTGGAACTCTCAAGCTCGCGCGAAGGCGAAGCACCATCTTGGCGCATCGCCCGCGATGAACAAACGACCGCCGCCGCGCGAGAACAGTTTGCCGTCGCGCTGCGTCAAGCACTGCATCGCGCCAACCTCACCCAAGAAGCCGCCGCCCGCGCCGTCAACGTCTCCAAGGCCGCGATGCACCAGTGGGTACACGCCGTCGCCATGCCCACAC
>DATGWV010000254.1:0-4558 GCA_035299305.1 Phycisphaerales bacterium
GTTATGGCGTGCTGCTCGTTGGCAGCGATGTCGAAACGGTCCGGGCCGGCGCGGCTGACGCAGCGCGGGCGGTTGTGCTCTCGGGTGAAGGGCGAGGCACCTTCAACCGGGGCGTCGGACTTACCAATGGCGCTGAAGTCGCCGGTACCGGCGTGTCGATCACGGCATTCAACAGCACCGGCACCAGCAATGGTGACCAGCTCACGGGCATCGGCGCTGATGCGGGCACGATTGACGCGCGATCCGGCGATCTGAATGTCACGGTCGATTCCATCGGCATCGAGACCGTGTTGCTCCGCGGCACCGGCAATCTGCAGATTCGCGCCCGCGACGGCGTCGATCTCCACTTGGGCGCCACCACCGGTGGCGTTGATCTGAGCTACAACGAAATCGACAACATCCGCACCGGCGCAACCGGCTTCAGCAATGTCACCTTCAACGCCGGCACCTCCGATCTCTTCATCGACACCGTCGACTTCTCCAGCAAGGGCTACAACGTCCGTCTCGCAGGCAGCGAACTCAACATCAACAACCTCGTCACCGCGTCCAGCGTGCAGGTACTCACGCTCGATGCCCTCAGCATCGGCCAGCAGACGGGTCGCCTCATCAGTGGCCAACTCGTCCTGACCGGCAACGGCCAGTACCGCCTCAATGACGCAGGCAACGACATCGGCACCGTCGCCGGCAACTCCGTTGGCGAAATCAGCCTCAGCGACAGCAACGGCTTCATCGTCGGCACCATCAACTCGCGCAACGGCCTCAGCAGCGCGCAAAGCAACATCTCCCTCCGCGCCGACACCAACGCCGTCACGCTCTCTGGCCCTCTCTCTGGCGGCATCATCAATCTCAACAGCGCCGTCCTGCTGGGCGTCCCCGTCGTCGGTATCACGGGCACCACCTCTGTCACCTTCGCCAGCACCATCGACAGCACCCCGGGCGAGAACAACAGCCTCCAGATCACCTCGCCCGCCACCCGCTTCAACGGCCTCATCGGCGCAACCCAGAAGATCGGCCTGCTCGAAACCGACGCCGCCGGCACCACCACCATCGCCACCAGTGCCATCAACGCCGCTGGCGACGTCATCTTTGGCGACAACGTCATTCTCGCCAGCGACCTCACGATCACGGGCGACGCTGGTTTCAACTTCTTGGGCAATGTCAACAGTGACGGCACCGCTCGCAGCCTTACGCTCGACGCCGGTCCCGCCTCTGGCAACTTCGCCGCCACGTTCGAAGGCAACGTGGGCAACACCGCTGCCTTGTCCAGCATTACCACGCTCGGAGACACCGTCGCCGCCTTCGCGGGCGAAGTCCGCACGACTGGCGCACAAACCTACAACGGCCGCGTCCTCCTCGTGGGCGACACCATCATGTCCGGCAACGGCTTCTCCTTCCAAGCCCTCGATTCCGACGAGTCCATTCGCGATCTCACTATCAACGCTGGCAGCGGCACCGTCACCTTCAACCAAGGCGTGGGCCTGGGTGGCCAGGTCCGCTCGCTCGATGTGACGGGCGGCATCATCAACGTGGGCGACACGTTCATCAGCAACCGCCAGCGCTACGCCGGCCTCACCAACATCAATGGCGATCTCCTTTCCGCTGGTGAAACCATCGACTTCCGCAACGAAGTCCGCATCACCGGCAACAGCACCATCCGTAACGCCGGCACCGCAGCTGACAACGACGTCAGCTTCCGCGGCATCGTCAACAGCTCAGGCGGCAACCACGACCTCTCCGTCCGCGCGGGCGGCAACGTTCTCTTTGAAGACGCCGTGGGCCTCAGTCTCTCCAGTGGCCTCTCTCCCCTTCGCACGCTCACCGTCCAAGGCGCGTCCATCGGCCTCCGCGCGGTTCGCACCCTCTCCAGCCAAACCTACACCGGCGCCACCAGCTTCAATGGCGACCTCACCACCACCGCCGCGGGCAACATCCTCATCGACGGCACGGGCCTGCTTCGCAACGACCTCACTGTGACCACCGCTCAGGGCGACGTCATCTTCGGCGGCACTCTCAGCAGCGAAGATGGCGATACCGCCGCCGGCAACCAGTTCTTTGACCTCATCGTCAACACGGGCGGCAACGGCATCACCCGCCTCAACGACGTCAACAGCATCGCGACCATCACCACCAACGCCGACGGCTCCACCGTCCTCGCCGGTCGCCTCCTGCGAACCACGGGCGACGTCCTCTTCAACGACACCGTCCGCCTCGCTGCCAACAGCGTCATCGAAGCCAACGACGTCACCTTCCAGCGCACGGTCGATAGCGAAAGCACCACCAGCGCCCGCAACCTCACCATCACCACCAGCGCCGTCGGCACCGACACGGGCGAAACCATCTTCTCGGGCATCGTCGGTGGCATTGCTCGCCTGGGCACGCTCACCACGAGCGACGCAAGCACCACCGCCGGCGCAACCATCGTCGGCGCCAACATCAACACCCTCCGCAACATCACCTTCGGCAACGCCGTCCGCATCGGCTCCGGCAACATCACCATCGACGCCTCGGGCGGCACCATCTTCTTCCGCCGCACCCTTGACGCCGACACCTCCGCCACCGATCCCAGCCTGACTCTCCTCAGCGTCGCGCCGGGCGGCATCAACTCCACCAACTTCCGCTTCGGCGGCAGCATCGGCGCCACTCGTCGCCTCGGCTCGCTTGCCATCGGCGCCGACCGCGGCACCGCGAACGTCGCCACCATCGTCTTCACCGATAGCTACGACGCCGAAGGTCGCATCACCGCCAGCACCGTCGCCCCCGCCGATCCCTTCAGCATCATCGTCGGCGCAGGCGGCTTGCAGGTCGGTCGCAACCAGCGCATCACCGCGCTTGGCGCGCTCACCGTCACCAGCGCCGGTGCCATCACCGTGGGCGACGTTAACACCTTGGGCAACCTCTCGCTCACCGGCAGCGCCATCAACATCCGCCGCCGCGAACGTGGCCAAGTGCTCGATCGCGCCCAGCGCCTCGTCGCCGACGCCGGCACCGAGTTCAACGTCGGTGGCACGCTCACGGTCAGCCGTCGTCCCGAGTTCACCGGCACGGGCGTCGATCCCACCTTCTCCATCGGTTCCGGAACGCCCGACAGCGACCTCGCGGGGTTCGTCTTCCGCACCCCGCGCCCCGCCATCACCTCCGCCCTCTTCGTCGACGCCGCCAACAGCACCTTCATGCTGCCGCTCGACCTCCCAGGCAGCGGCCCCAGCGCCACCAACATCACCACCGACGTTCGCGATGGCATCACCGTGATCGGCACGCCCGCCACGCCCCCGCCCGTCCTCCCCGGCGCCGCGGAACTCGCCCTCCTCAACGAACTGGGCATCCCCACGCGTGGCTCCACCATCGAAGAAATCGTCGATGGCCTCTCAGGCCGTCGCTTCAGCGATCAGCCCCTCGCCACCAGCGACTCCGGCACCGGCTCGCCGCTCACGCGCGTTAACGCCGCCTCCGCCCAGCGTGCTCTGGACGCCTATCGCACCCTCATGCTCAAGCCCGTGCTCGACGAAACCGGCGCGCCGGTTCTCGACGACGCGGGCCAGCCCCAGTTCGCCTCACGCGCCGAAGATGTCCGCCTCGCGCTTGAAGAAAGCTGGAATCGCTACGCCGCCCGCGTCACCAAGCCGACGGGCGAAGGCTGGCGCGCCTTCCTCGACACGCAAGGCACAACCGGCGAGCGAGGCGACGCCATCGCCCTCGCGCTGCTGGGTGAAATCCGCCAGGCTCTCGACTCGCTCGATGATCTGGGCCTCGCCCCCGACGCGGTCGCCGCTCCCAAGTCCCGCATCATCGGCAGCGTCAAGCCCGCCGTCATTCCCACCGACGCCGATTTCCTCGACGCCGTCTACGGCTTCGGCCGTGTCGCCAACCGCTGATCGCACACGCACATCAACCAAAAAGCCCGGCGCACGCGCCGGGCTTTTTTCATTTGTCTCAGTCAACTTCACGCCCCGCGCGCCGCCGCCTCAATCTTCGCCACATCAATCTTCTGCATCTCCATCATCGCGGCAAACGCCCGCCGCGCCACTTCGCCGCCCTGCGCCATCGCATCCGTCAGCGCCTTGGGCGTGATTTGCCACGACAATCCCCATTTGTCCTTGCACCACCCGCACATGCTCGCCGACCCGCCGTTGGAAATGATCGCATCCCAGTACCGATCCGTCTCGGCCTGATCACTCGTCGCGATCTGAAACGAAAACGCTTCGCTGTGCCGGAACGCATCGCCCCCGTTGAGCCCCATGCACGCGACTCCGCACACCGTGAAGTCCACCGTGAGCACGTTCCCCGCCTTCCCACCCGGATAGTCCGCCGGCGCGCGATGCACCGCCATCACCTTGCTGTCCGGAAACGTCCTCGCATAAAACCGCGCGGCTTCTTCAGCGTCATCCTTGTACCACAGACAAATCGTGTTCTTCGCCATCACGTGTCTCCAGCGCGCCTCGCGCTCGCAATGCTAGAGACAACCCGCTTGCACTCCCTCTCCCGCGCTGGAGTGAAACTCATCGCGCCCCATCTCACAAGAAAATCGGCAGGGCGGGCGTTGCGACCATTCGGCTCGGGG